>JADLBT010000178.1 GCA_020847555.1 Gemmataceae bacterium | reverse complement strand
GCCGACGCGCTGCAGCGCATCCCGAAGGGCATCGTCGCCAACCCGAACTGCTCGACGATCCAGATGGTGGTGGCGCTCAAGCCGCTGCACGACCTGGCGCGCATCCGGCGCGTCGTCGTCTCGACCTACCAGGCGTCGAGCGGCAAGGGCGCGACCGGCCTGCTCGAGCTGGACGCGCAGGTCGCCGCCCTCGGTAAGGGCGAGGCGATTCCTCCGGTGAAGGCCCACGTCGCCCAGCTCGCCGGCAACGTCCTGCCGCACGACTGGAAGGCGGGCGAGGAGGGCTACACCGAGGAAGAGTGGAAGATGGTGCGCGAGACGCGCAAGATCATGGGCGACGAGAGCATTCTCGTCTCGCCGACGACGGCGCGCGTGCCGGTGCGTATCGGCCACTCCGAGGCGATCAACCTGGAGTTCCACAACCCGGTCACCGTCGAGCAGGCGCGCGCGGCGCTGCGTCGGGCCGAGGGCGTGGTCCTGATGGATGATCTGGAGAAGCGTCAGGTGCCGCTGGCGCTCGACTGCGCCGGGCGCGACGAGGTCTTCGTCGGCCGCATCCGCCGCGATCCGACGCTGCCGAATGGGCTGAACCTGTGGGTCGTCGCCGACAACCTCCGCAAGGGGGCCGCGACGAACGCGATTCAGATCGCCGAGGTGCTCGTCAAGCGCGGCTGGCTCCCGCGCAAGTGACCAACGAACCGCGGGCGGACAGGGTAGACGCCGCCCGTCCGTGAGAAGCGGCCAGGCGAGCGGGGGCGTCAGCCCCCCGCTCGCCTGTGCGGTACGAGAAAAACGCAGCGCGATCCGGTATTATCCGATCCTCGCTAACATGCTGGCGACGATGTCGTACCCTTCACGCAGCGCCCGCACCGGGTCGGCGCTCGTCGGACTCAACTCCAGCGCCAGTCCGCCCGGGTAACTGTCCCCCTTCAGTACGATCAATACCGCCTCCAGCATGTCGGCGGTCAGGCGTCCCGTCAGCAATGGCCAGTGGAGATCCCCGACGCTGTCGTTATCGTCGAGGTGGACGTATCCCAGGCGCTCCCCGGCCCGCGCCACCGCCGCGGCCGGATCCTCCTCGCTGATCAGGCAGTGGCCCACGTCGAGCAGTAGTCGCAGGTTGTCGTGGCCGGTCCACCGCAGCCAGTCCAGGGTCGCCGCGACGGTCGGCAGCGCCCGCCGGGGGATGTGCTCGACGCACAGCGGAAGCATGTGCCCGGCGGCGTGGTCCGCCAGCAGACAGCAGGCGTCGGCGAACCGGGCCAGCCCGTCCGCGCTCGCATCCGTTCCGGGAACGATGTAGCACACGGCGGCGCCGAGCTGCGCGGCGTCGGTCACCTGCCGCTTCATCTCCTCCAGGGCGGCCCGCCGGGCTTCCATGTCTGGCGCGTCCAGGGTGTGGTCGGGGGGCAGCCCGCGACCGACGGCGGCGCACCCGACGAGGAGACCGCTGTCGGCGAGTGCCTCTCGTTCCACCTCGGGGCGGTCGGTCGCGGCGACCACGTCGGCGTGGGTAAAGCCCAGGTCGCGCACGACGCGCAGCGCCTCGGCGAACGGGTGGGGCAACGAGGTCAGCATCGCGGAGAGGTGCATGGGTCATCGCTCCTGGGCGGCCAGCGTCTCGGTCCGCGGCACCCCGGGGTCCACCCCGACGCGGCGCAGCGCCGCCAGGTGGCCGCGGAGGGCCGTCCAGTCCGCAAGTGTGTCCACATCGTACCACGGCGGCAGGAGGGCGAGGCGATAAGCCGTGGGGAGGCCGAGGACCGTGTCGAGCAGGACGCGGTCGCCGCCCCAGGCGAGCGCCTCGAACACCGGCGGGACGCGGCGCGTGCAGCCGATGAGGTAGTAGCCGCCGTCCGTCGCCGGCCCCAGCACGACGTCAGCCCGCTCCAGTTCGCGGAATGCCCGCTCGATGAAGTCCGTGGGCAGCGTCGGGCTGTCGGTCCCGATGAGGACGACCGGGCCGCCGGTCGCCAGCTGGTCGTGCAGGAATCCGCTCATCCGCTGCCCGAGGTCGCCCTCGCGCTGCGGCACCAGGAGGAAGCGACCGCCCGCCAGATCGGCGAAGAAGGGGCCGGCATCGGCCGGGGCGTAGGCCAGGAACCGGCGGGCGGCCACGGCGGCAACGCGGTCCAGCACGTCGCCGAGGAACGCAACTGCGACCTCCGCCGCCCACGCGGGAGACGTCGCGGCGGCCAGGCGCGTCTTGACCGCGCCGGCGACCGGCCGCTTGGCAAACACGGCGAGAGTTCGCGAGGGGAGTTCCATGAGACCATTGGACCGACTCGACCGCGTTACTTCCCGCCGAACTCGCCGAGCGGGATCTCGCCGTTCGTCGGTGCCGCCTCTTCCTCCCAGTCCTCGAACCGGACTGCGACACGCTTCGACACGCCCGACTCCTGCATGGTGATCCCGTACAGCACGTCGGCGCACGCCATCGTCCGCTTCGAGTGAGTGATGATGATGAACTGCGACTGCTCGAGGACCTCGCGCAGCACCGCCGTGAACCGGCCGATGTTCGCCTCGTCGAGGGCCGCATCGACCTCGTCGAGGATGCAAAACGGGCTCGGCTTGCTGCGGAAGATCGCGAGCAGCAGGCCGACCGCCGTCATCGTCTTCTCGCCGCCGGACATGAGCGAGATGCTTCGCAGCTCCTTGCCCGGCGGGCGGGCGATGATCTCGATGCCGCACTCGAGGACGTCGTTCTCGTCCTCCAGCACGATGTCCGCCATGCCGCCGCCGAAGAGTTTGCGGAACAGCTCCTGGAAGTGGGTGCGGATGGTGGCGAAGGTGTCCGTGAAGAGGCGCCGGCTGTCCTGGTTGATCTTGTCGATGATCTCTTCCAGGGAGCGCTTGGCGGCGGTCAGGTCGTCGTACTGCGCCTGCAGGGAGGTGGAGCGCGTCTCCAGCTCGCTCAACTCCTGCAGCGAGTCGAGGTTGACGCTCCCAAGCCGGCTCAGCTTGCGCCGCAGCTCGGCGATTTCCTCGTTGACCTGCTCGGTATCCGCGCTCAAGCCCACGGGTCGCGCCCCGTGGGGGGGGACTTCCCCTGCTCCCTCCTCATACAGCTGGGACAGCTCGAGCTGGTAGTCCTCGCGCAGGCGGTCGCAGAGGCTGTCGCGGCGGTGGCGCAGGTCGCTGACCTCCAGCTCGCGGGCGTGGGCCTGTTCCTGCTGCGCGCGCCACTCGGCCCGCACGGTCTGCGCCTGGTTCGCCAGGCGCACCCGCTCCTGCCGGTGCCCGGCGCGCGCGGCGGAGAGGTCGGCCACCTGGCGCTCGGCGGCCTCCTTGTCGAGGTAAACGCGGGCCAGATCCGCCGACGCCTGCAGCATCGTGCGCTGACTCTCCACGAGCCGCGCCCGGCCGGCCCGCGCTCCCTGCTCGGCCTCGTCGCGCTCCTGCTGGCGCTGGCGCAGATCGGTTTCCAGCCGCCCGTGCTGAGCCTGGAGCGACGCCAGCCGCTCCTCGACCTTGCCCAGCGCGACCTTGGCGAGGGTGCCCTGCTGCTGCTGCCGCTGCCGCTCCTCCTCACGCGCCCGGATCTCGACGTCGGCCTGGTGGACGCGCGCCGCCAGCTCCTGGACGCGCGCCTCGGCGGCGGCTGCCTCGTCGCGCGCCTTCTGCCAGGCCCCCTGGAGACCGCCAATCTCCTGCTCGACGCGCTGGATCTCGTCGCGGCTGACCGCCACCTCCTCGTGCAACCCCTGGCGCCGGTCGCGGTGGCGCTCCAGCCGGGCGCGCAGGTCGGCGGCCTGCTCCGCCAGTACCTCGATCTCCCGCGTCTGCTCGCTGGCCCGCCGGTCCAGGTCCACCAGCCGGTCGCGCAGGTCGGCCAGGTCGCGCTCCGTCTCGACGATGCGGCGGTCGAGAGCGGCCAGCTGCTGGCGCAGCTCGCGCAGCTCGCTCTTGCGCGACAGGATGCCCGCCTCGGCGTGGTGGGTGCCGACGGTCAGCGTCCCGTCCGGTTCCAGCAGCTCGCCCTGCAGGGTGACGAGCCGGTAGCCGGTCGTGTGGGCAGCGATCGCACGGGCCGTCGCCAGGTCGCGCACGATCAGCGTGCGGCCGAGCAGCTGCGCAGGCAGGTCGAGCAGCTCCGAGTGGTCGCAGCGGACCAGTGCCTCGGCCGCGGCGATCACCCCCGGATGGGCTGGCGTCCCCTCCGCCGAGATCGGCATGCGCACGCGCCCGAGCAGCGAGCCCTCGATCAGCCGGTTCGGCCGCGGCGCGTCGGGCGAACCGTCCGTCGGCCAGGCGCCGTGCGGCGCCGGCCGCAGGGGCAGGAAACTGACGCGGCCCGAGAACGGCTGCCCCCGCTGAGCCAGTGCGTCGGCGAGCTGCCCGGCGTCGCGGACCAGGAAGCGTTGTGCCCACTCCCCGAGAGCCAGGTCGATCAGCGCGGCGTGTTCGCGGCGAACCGTGAGGAAATCGGCGATCATGCCGAGGACCGTGCGCCACGGCCCCGCGTCGGGCTTCTCCAGCAGGGCGAACACCTCGCGCACCCCGGTCCCGAGTCCCTCGTGGCTGCGCTCCAGCCCCTCCAGCACCTCGACCCGGCTGGCGAGCCCGCTTCGCTGCTGCCGCAGGTCCGACAACAACTCGGTTGTCTCGTCGCGCAGCCGGCCGAGGCGGTCGCGCTCCTCCCGGCGCTCGGCCAGCGCCTGCCGGGACGCAGCCAGGCGCCCCTGCAGCGTGCCGTCCGCCTGCTCCAGTTCCTGCAGCTCGACGTCGAGCGACGCAAGGTTCTCGGCCGCCTGCTCGGTCCGGTGGCGCAGCCGGTCGCGCTCGCGGGACAGGTTGTCGATCTGGGCCTTGTAGCTGACCGCGTCGTTCTGCAGCAGGGCCGACCGCCGCATCTGTTCGAGGTGTTCGTCCTTGTCCGCCTGGCGCTGGTCGTTCAGCGCGGCCAGGCGGCGGACCGTCGTCTCCAGCCCCTCTTCGAGGACGCGCGCCGTCTCGCGCTGCTCGTCCACCTGGGTCTCGACGCCGAGCAGCTCCTCGCGCGCCCGGCCGGCTGACTCGGCGAGGGCGGCGACGCGCGCGTTCAGCTCGGCGAGCCGGGCGCGTGTCCGGGCGAGTTCGGCCTCCAGGTCGGCGGACAGGACGGCCTCATGCCCGAGCGTCGTCTGCCCGGCCCGGATCTGCTCCCGAGCCGCGCTGAGCCGTCCGTCCTGCTCGCGCACCTGTTCGTCGAGCGCGGCGAGGGCGGCCTCCAGCCGCTGCATGTCCGCCTCCCAGGCGGCGGCCTGTTCCGCCCGGTCCTTCAGGGCAGTGCGCAGCCCTTCCAGGACAGCCGTCTCGGCTGCGAGGCGTTCGGTTAGCGCGTGGTACTCCTGCAGCCCGAGGCCGACGCGCAGCTCGCGCAGCCGTCCGCTGTACTCCTGGTAACGCTGGGCCTTGGCTGCCTGGAGCTTGACGGAACGCAGCTGCTTCTCGACCTCGTCGAGGATGTCGCGGAGACGCTGCAGGTTCTGATCGACGCGCTCAAGCTTGCGGAGCGTCTCGATCTTCCGCGCCTTGAAGCGGCTGAGGCCGGCCGCCTCCTCGAAGATGATGCGCCGCTCCCTGTTGGACGCCTGCAGGAGGACATCGACCCGGCCCTGCTCGATGATGCAGTACGCCCCGCCGCCGGCGCCGCTGCCGAGGAACAGATCCTTGACATCCTTGAGGCGGCACGGCTGCTGGTTGATCAGGTACTCGCCCTGGCCGTCGCGGTAAACGCGGCGCGTGACCTGGACCTCCTCGGCGTCGGTCGCGAGGAGACGGCGGCAGTTGTCGAAGGTCATCGTGACCTCCGCCAGTCCGAGGCTGCGCCGGGACGTGGACCCGTTGAAGATGACGTCCGTCATCTCGCCGCCGCGGAGGCTCTTGGCGCTCTGCTCGCCGAGAACCCACCGGACGCTATCGATAATATTCGACTTTCCGGATCCGTTCGGGCCGACAATGGCGGTGACCCCGTCGCCGAAATCGAACCCGGTCTTCTCCGCGAAGCTTTTGAAGCCGACGAGTTCCAGGCGCTTGAGCATGGGGCCACCTCAGGGATGCGCAAAGCCCATCCAGGATAGCAAATTGACGCAGGCGGCCGCAGCAAGACGGGCGCGGGGAGTGAGGAGGCGAGAAAACCCACGGGACGCTACCCGTGGGCCAGGTCGCTGGCACTTCACCCACGGGGCGCCACCCGTGGGCTTTCTCGCCTCACTCCTCATCACCGCCTACCCGCGGTCGCGTTGTCCCGTGCCGGCGCGGCGTCCTCCTCCAGCCATCGCGGATCCTTGCCCTCGTTGGCCAGTTCCGACATGGACACGACCATCGGCACCTTGTCGAACACCACCGGCGCCGTCAGGCAGCGCCAGCGCTCGGCCTGCCGCAGCAGCTCCAGCGCGTCGCTGTAACTGCCGCCCAGCTCGACCAGCTTCCGGAGGATGTCCTCCAGCCGGCACGAGCACTGCTTGCGGCTCATGCTCGGCGGGTCGAGGATGAAGCGGCCGACTGTCACCCGGTCGTCGCCGGGCTCGGCGGTGACGGTGAACTCCGGCCCGACGAGCAGCTTGAACGGCGGCACCAGGCGTGCCTGGTCGCCGAAGCAGACGATCTCCCCGCGATTTTCCGTGCAGGCGTGGACGAGTGGCCGCGACTCCGGCGCTACCTGGTGCAGTCGGAACGAGTCGCCCAGCACCTCGCCCCGGATCTCCTCCGGCGCATCGTCGTCACGGCCGTGGTACAGGCGCAGCGCCTTGAACGCCCCGTACCGCACCTCCGCGTCGGCGTTGGCGAGCATGTCGTTCAGCTTCATCGTCGCCCCCGGCTCGTCGAGGGCCGCCAGGGCCGCCAGGCAGTAGGCGCGCAGGACGCCGTGCCGCTCGGCCAGGCGCCCCAGTTCCTCGGCGCCGGTGCCGCACTCCAGGTAGGCGAGCGCCTCGGCGCAGGCGAACCGGACGAGCGCGTACTCGCTCTTGAGCCCTTCCTTGAGGAGCGGCTGGCTCTCCTTGCCCAGCGCCTCCAGACGCAGGGCCGCAACGATCGTGGTCCGCGGCTCCCGGAGCATCTCGACCAGCCGGTGCCGGTAACGGCTGCGCGCCTCGGGCGCCTCGCGCAGCGGAATCAGCAGGGCGACTTGCAGATACCGCTCGGGGTTGAGCCGGTAGGTGTACGGGACGTGGATGCACACCACGTCCTTGCCGGCCGCCCGGGCCGTCTCGCCCCGCCCGACTGCAGCCGGCGTGAACTTGTCGTTCAGCCGCGTCGCCACCTGATCGAGGACCAGCAGCCGGCGGTGACGCAGCACCTCCTGGCGCTTGCGGGCGTCGTCGGGAAACAGGCTGTTGATCCGGTTGGCGACGGCGTTGGCGATGCGGGCGAACTTCTGGTCATTCTTGAGGACCAGATAGAACGGCCGGTCGGACAGGAAGGCGCCGCCATCCCAGACGCACCCGACGCACTGCCGGTTCGTTTCCTCGGGGTGGCCGCAGCCGACCAGCAGCGAGCCACGGGCGCGGGCGAGGATATGGCCCGGCAAGAGCTTGTCGCTCCCCTGGTACTGGGGGCTGAGGTGCCGGGTGGAGTCGTAGTTGCGCAGCGCGCAGTCCTGCAGGTAGCCGCCGCGCAGGCTGGTGACCTTGCTTCCGGGCGG
Organism: Gemmataceae bacterium; assembly: GCA_020847555.1. The sequence goes on along the minus strand of JADLBT010000178.1, from coordinate 4,728 downwards.
GAGGGACACCTGAATGTCCAGCGGGTCGCCGCGCCGCGCCCCGGGCGGCACCAGGGCGGTGACGAGGACCAGAGCCTTGTCGGGCGCGTCGAGCAGCTCGCGCACGTTGCGGACGCCCTTCTTGAGCAGATCCGCCTCCAGCATCGACCGGAACGTGCCGGACGGCGAGCCGCCGCCCGTTCCCTCCAGGCCGGTCACGAGCCCGACGCCGCTCAGCTGCAGCGGGGCCGGGTTGGCGACCTCGGTGCAGTCGCCGATTGTCTGGACTTCCTTCAGGTCGAAGTGCGTCTCGTCGCCGTCGGGCGCCTGGCCCCGGGTCTGGATCTGGGTACAGCCGGCCGGCCCGAGCAGAACGGCCGCCAGCAGCCAGCCGGCCCACCGCCGCCGGACGGGTTGGTGAGACAGGATCGCATGCCTCATCGGTTCACCCCCTGTTCCGGCGCGCCCCGGCCCCGGGCGGCGCAACGCCGGCCGGACGAACTACCGGATTGTGACATGGCAATGAGAGGGGCGGAAGATAAGGACTGGTTCCCGTCGTGTCAACCCCGGAATCCGGCCGGGAGGCGGCACGGAACTCCGCCCGGGGTGAGGTTGCGGCCGCGCCCGTAAATGAGTGCTAGGATAGGTCAGACGGCCGGCCCGCCCGCACAGGCCGGCGCGCCCATTCGCAGGCGAGGACTCGAGATGGAACCACTGGGGATCGCGCTGCTCGGCTGTGGGACGGTCGGCGGCGGGGTGGCGAAACTGCTCCTCGAACACCCGGACCGGCTGACGGCGCGGGCCGGCCGCCCCCTGGCGCTGCGGCACGTCCTCGTCCGCGACCCGTCCCGGGAACGCGCCACGCCCATCCCGCCCCAGCTGCTCACCACCGACCTGCACGCGGCGCTGCGCGACCCGGCAGTGCAGGTCGTGGCCGAGGTCGTCGGCGGCGTGGACTGGGCGCGGCGGGCCATCCTCGCAGCGCTGGAGGCCGGCAAGGACGTCGTGACCGCGAACAAGGCGCTCCTCGCCGAGCACGGCGCCGAGGTCTTCGACGCCGCCCGCCGGCACGGCCGCGCCATCGCCTTCGAGGCCAGCGTCGCGGGCGGCATCCCGATCAACGCCGCCCTCGCCCAGTGCCTGTCGGCGAACCAGATCCTGGCGATCCAGGGGATCCTGAACGGGACGAGCAACTACATCCTCACCGAGATGAGCGAGCAGGGCCGCACTTACGATGAGGCCCTCACCGGCGCCCAGCGACTCGGCTACGCGGAGGCCGATCCGACCCTCGACGTGGACGGGACGGACGCCGCCCACAAGCTGGCGATCCTGACGCAAATCGCGTTCGGGGTGACGGTCCCGGTGGCGAACATCATCCGCCGCGGCATCAGCAACATCCAGCAGGCCGACATCCGGTTCGCGCGCGAACTCGGCTACACGATCAAGCCGATGGCCGAGGCGTGGCTTTACGAGCGCCAGCTGGCGCTGCACGTCTCGCCGGTGCTGCTGCGTCACATGACGCCGCTGGCCCAGGTGCGCGGCGCGTACAACGCCGTCAACGTCGTCGGCGACGCGGTCGGCGACACCCTCTACTACGGCCGCGGCGCCGGCCGGATGCCGACCGCCAGCGCCGTCGTCGCCGACCTGATCGACGTGGCGGTCGGCCGGGCCCAGCGGACGTTCCAGACGCTGCGCCTGTGGTCCGGCAACGGGTCGGGCACGACGCTCCGATCGCTAACGTCGGTGCGGACGCGCTTCTACCTGCGGCTGGCGGTGATCGACAAACCGGGGGTCATCGCCGACATCGCGCGCGTGCTGGCGGACCACCAGATCAGCATCTCGTCGGTGATCCAGCACGAGGCGCTCGACGAGCAGGAGGGCGACACGGTCCCGCTGGTGATCATGACGCACACGGCGCCGACGGGCAGTTTCAGCGCCGCGGTCGAGCAGATCGACCGGCTCGGGTGGGTGACGGCGCCGAGCCTGTACCTGCCGGTGGCGGATTGAGGGTGAGAGGAAAGCCCACGGGTGGCGTCCCGTGGGTCAAGTCTCCAGCACTTCGTCCACGGGACGCCACCCGTGGGCCTTGTCTGAGGGTGAGTCACTCCACCCGGCACCACACCGCCTTGAGGTAACGGCCCTCCTGGGCGTGGATCAGAAACGGGTGGTCCGGCGCCGCGCCCGAGATGTTCAGGATCTGCACTGTCCGGCCCACCTGCCACGCCGCCCGCCGCAGCGTCTCCAGGAAGTCCGCCTCGCTCACCAACCCGGTGCAGGAGCAGGTCAGGAACACCCCGCCCGGCGCCACCGCCTGCAGCGCCAGCCGGTTCATGTCGAGGTAGCGCTTCAGCGCATACCCGACCTCCTCCCGGTCGCGCGTCTGCTTCGATGGGTCGAGGACCACCACGTCGAAGCGCTGGCCGGCCGGCACCACCTCGCGCAGCCAGGCGAACAGGTCCGCCTGCACGAACCGTATCCGCGCCTGGTTCAGGTTCGCATTCTGCTTCGCCAGCCCGATCACCTGCTCGTCCAGGTCCAGCCCGATGACCTCGTCGGCGCCACCGAGCGCCTTGGCGTAGACGGCAAACCCGCCCGTGTTGCAGCACAGGTCGAGCACGCGCCGCCCGGCGCAGTACGCCGCCAGCGCCCGCCGGTTGTCGCGCTGGTCGAGGAAGAACCCGGTCTTGTGCTTGCTCCCCGGCGCTACCCGGAAGCGCAGTCCGTGCTCGGCGATCAGCCCGGGCGACGGCGCCTCCGGCTCGCGGCAGTCGAACGACTCCTGCTTCTGGACGTGTTCCTCGGCGAACCAGTAGAACCCGCTACCGGGGAAGTGCGCCAGCAGGGCGTCCTGGATCGCCTGGCGGAAGCGGTACATCCCGGCCGCGAAAAACTCCAGCACTAGCGTCCCGCCGAAGCGGTCCACCACCAGCCCGCTCAACTCGTCGCCCTCGGAGAACACCACCCGGTAGGCGTCGGTGACCGCGTCCAGTTTCAGCCAGTCGCGGCGCAGGCTCACCGCCCGGGCGATGCGGCGGGCGAAGAACGCGGCGTCGAGCGCCTCGGCCGGGTCGGCGGTGAGGACGCGCAGGGCGATGCGCGAGTGGCCGTTGTAGAGACCGCGGCCGGCCCACTGGCCGTCGCGGTCCACCACGTCCACGACGGTTCCGCCCGGCAGGCGCGTGGCCGGCTTCTCGACCATCTTCTGAAAGATCCACGGGTGCAAGGAGCGGCGCGCAATCTTGAGGCGCACCACCGGCAGGGTGTCGGTCGGGGTGGGGACGGTGGTGCTGCTGGGATCGGTCATGGTGCGGGTGCTGGCAAACCTGGTCGAGGGGGCGTCTGGTCCGGTTACATCGAGGCCCAAAACGCGCCCACCGGCGGTTTTCCTCTCGACAGAGCCTTCTTATCTTCTAGTATAAGGCAAATCCATAATCCGTTGACCCTCCTGCGTCGTCGTAGAGGTAGTTTCTCCGGCGAACGCGCGCCCGCGGGGATCGTGTTTCCCTGAATCGTTCGGGGCGTTCGCACTGATTAGCCCGGTGAAAGGAACAACATGATGCAACGACTGGTGGTGAGTACCCTCGCTATCCCCGCCCTGATGGCCCTGCTGACGACCGCCGCTCCGGCACGGGCGCTGGTCGCGGCCCCGCCGTCCCTGGCGGCCCGAGTTGCGGCCGCCGACACCATCGTGCTGGGCCGAGTGGTCGGTGTCGAGGACAAGGACGTGTCTCTGAAACCCTATCCGGGCGCGGCCAACACGGTGCCGTATCGGGTCGCCATCGTCGCGGTCGCCGACAGCCTCAAGGGCGGCAAGGGTCTCAAGATGATCCGGGTCGGATTCACGGCGCCGCCGACCCCGGCGAATCCGAACGTCCCGATCCGGCCCATCATCCGGCCCGGGATGCGGGTCAATCTGAAGACCGGGCAGGAGGGATTGTTTTACCTCACGAAGCACTTCGAGGGGAAACTGCACCTCATGCCGATGTACTACGACTTCACCGCGAAGGACGGTAACCCGAACTTCAACAAGGATCTCGAAGAAGTGCGCGGGTACGGCCGGCTGCTCGAGAATCCGCTGGAAGGGCTGAAAAACAAGGATCCGGAGAAGCGCTTCCAGACGGCCGCCATGCTGGTCACCGCGTACCGCACCTCGCGCGGCGGCCCGGTCAAGACGGAGCCGATCAGCGCCGAGGAGAGCAAGCTGATTCTGACGGCTCTCGCCGAGGCCAACTGGACTCAGCAGCCGGGGCGCTTCAACGCGCTGCACCCGATGAACGTGTTCAACCAGCTTCGGGTGACGGCGAAGGACGGCTACCAGCCGCCGAAGCGCGTGACGAACATCCAGGATCTGTACAACGCGGCCCGGACGTGGCTGCGCAACAACGCCAGCACCTATCGGATTCAGCGCTTCGTGCCCGCCGCCACTGCGGCGGAGCGTTAGTGCAGGAACAGGCGACCTGGTGTACCGGGGTTTTTGGAAAGCCCACGGGTGGCACCCCGTGGGCCAAGTCCCCAGCACGCCACCCACGGAATGCCACCCGTGGGCTTTGCACAGCTTCCTTGCCCTTCCACCAGGAGCGCCAGGTCCGGACGGCGCCCGGCGCGACCGGCGCCACCCATACAGACGAGCCGGGGCCGGCTGGCCCCGGCTCGTCTGCTTATAATGACCTTTTTGGTTACGAGCCTCCTGCCGTTGGCGTACCCATGACGGAACCGAAAGAACCGCGCAACCTGTTTTATTTCCTCCTG
>JADLBT010000177.1 GCA_020847555.1 Gemmataceae bacterium | reverse complement strand
TCGGCCGTTGCCACGGAAGGTTCAACGACAGGACCTTCGGCCATGCCTTCCGAGTGTCCCATGCGCCGCCGGGCCGTGCGAGCGTGAGGCGTCAGGAGGTGACGGTCAGGTTCCCGACCATCTGCGACATGATGATGAGGACGATGATGGCGGCCATCGGGCTCAGGTCCATCATGCCCGTATTCGGCATGACGCGGCGGATGGGCTCGATGATCGGCTCGGTCACGCGGAAGAGGATCTGATAGAGCGGGCTCGACTGGTCGATCGGGAACCAGCTGAGGAGCGAGCGCGCCACGACGGCCCACGTGAGCACCTGCAGGAACGTCATCGTGAACTGGGCAACATAGGGGTTGATGGCTGGGTCTCCGGCACGCCCGCGTCCCGCGGGCTCGCTATTCAGGATACCAGATAGCCGGAAAGCGGCGGAAAGGGTCAGCTCGCCGCCGTCTGCTGGACGACGGCCACCATCACCTGCAGGAGGATGATGAGCACGAGGCCGCTCAGGTCGATCATGCCCATGCGCGGCATGATGCGCCGGATCGGCTCCAGCAGCGGTTCGGTCACCTGGAAGAGCACGCGCGCGAACTGGTTATCCTGCCGCACCGGGAACCACGTCATCAGCGACCGCACGATGACCGCCACCATGAGGATGTAAAGCACGGCCGTGAAAAGGTCGGCGACGGACTGGTTCACGAAATCTGCCCGATCTCGACGGCGCGGTCGTGGGCCGCGCGGATGCACTCGATGATGGCCGCGCGCACGGCGCCGCGCTCCAGTTCAAGCAGGCCGGCGGCGGTCGTGCCCGCGGGCGAGGTGACCATCGCGCGCAACTCGGCCGCCTGCTTGCCGCTCTCCATGGCGTAGACGACGGAGCCGTAGAAGGTCTGGAGGACCATCTCCGCGGCCTGGGCGCGGGGCAGGCCGACGCTCACCGCGCCCTCGATCATCGCTTCGATGAAGAGGAAGACGTAGCCGGGGCCGCTGCCGCTGACGGCGGTCGCCATGTCCACCTTCTTCTCGTCGTCGACGTAGATCTCGCGGCCAATGGCGCCCAGGAGGCCGCGGGCCAGGTCCCGCTGGGGCGCGTCAACGGTGGGCGTGGCCGTCCAGACGCTCATGCCCGCCTTCGCGGCGACGGGCGTGTTCGGCATGACACGCACGACGCGGTCGTGGCGGAACTCGGCCTCGATGGCGGCGATGGGCACGCCCGCCATGATCGAGAGCAGGAGGGCGTCGTCGTTCATGGCGCCGTGCACGGAATGCATGTCCTGCGGCTTCACGGAGAGGACGACGAGGTCCGCGCCCTTCATCGCTTCGCCCGCATCGGCGACGGCGGCGACCCGGTATTCGGCGCTGAGCTGGTGGCGGCGGTGTTGGATCACTTCGCACACCGTCACGCTGGAAGCCTCGAAGACCCCCCGTTCGAGGGCGGCCGCGAGGATCGCCTCGCCCATCACCCCCCCACCGATAATGGCGACGTTCATGCCTGGCGCTCCCCAAAGATTGCCCGCCCGATGCGGACGTGTGTTGCCCCCTCGGCGATGGCGGCCTCGAAGTCCCCGGTCATCCCCATGGAAAGCTGGAGCAGGCCGTGGGCATGCGCAAGCCGCCGGAGGGTGGCGAACAGCGGGCGCACCGCCTCCGCGTCCGGGACGAGTGGCGCGACGGTCATGAGGCCAACCACCTCCAGCCCGGGTACTGCGCGCACCGCCGCGAGCAGCGCCGGGACGTCCGCCGGCGCCACGCCCGCCTTCGTTTGCTCGCCCGAGACGTTGACTTCGAGCATCGCCGGCAGCGGCGCACTGCCGGCGGCACTGGTGACGCCGGCGGCGAGCGCCTTCGCCACCCGCACGGAGTCTACCGTGTCGATGGCGCCGAATGCCTGCGCGGCGAGTTTCGCCTTGTTCGCCTGGAGGTGGCCGACCATGCGCCAGGTGGGCGCTTCGCCCGGCGGGAGGGGGCCGAGGGCAGCCGCGACGGCCTCCATCTTCGGCAGCGCCTCCTGGACGCGGTTCTCGCCGAAGTGCCGGACGCCCGCGTGGTAGGCCGCCACCACGTCCGCGGCGGGGCGCGTCTTCGTCACCGCCACGAGCGTGACGTCCGCCGGGTCGCGGCCGGCGCGCCCGCAGGCGCGGGCGATGCGGGCGCGCACCTCGGCGACGGCCGCGGCGGCCGAGTGCGTGGAGACCGGCGCGCTCACTTCAGTTCCGGGGGGTGGCGCGCTTCCCAGACGCCGCGCGCGACCACCGCCGCCACCAGCAGCACGAGCAACCCGACGCCCAGCAGGGGCTGCCAGGTGAAGAGGAAGAAGAGCAGCACGAGCCCGGCGATCCCGCCGAAGATGAGGCCGAGCGGCAGCGCCAGGGCCCGGAAGACGATCCAGGTGACGAGGAGGACCTCCTTGAAACCGCCCCCCTCATCGCGCTCCGGCTCCTTGCCGGGGCCATAGTAGAAGCCCATGCGGCCAGTATAGTCCCGCACCTCCACCAGTGCCGGGGAAGTCCCGGTTGCGTACTGGACGGCAATGAAGTACATAATCGCGGATGGTTCATCAAGCAGGGAGCGTTTGCTTGCCCAAACGCGCTCCCGAAGCACGCCCTGGCCGCCCGGGGGGGCACGGCCGGGGCACCCGTGGGCCCCGCTTCCGCATCCGTCTCCTGCATGTCGCGGCGCTTTCCGCGCTGGGCGCCCTCCTCGCGCCGGGCGTGGCTTTCGCCCTCCAGGACCACGTCGTCGCGCCCGGTGAGACGCTCTCCGGCATCGCGCTCCACTACGGCGTCGAACTCGACACCCTCGCCGCCGCCAACGGCCTCGCAGACGCCGACCATATCTCGGTCGGGCAGGTCCTGCGCGTCGGGGGCGGCGGTGGCGCCGTCGCGGCCGCACTCGCCGACGGCGAGGGCGCGCGCGGCGGTCAGCGCGGCGGGCAGGTCGGCGAGGCGGGCGGTCTCGGCCGGGGTCAGGTCGGGCACGACCTGCGGGTGGA
>JADLBT010000176.1 GCA_020847555.1 Gemmataceae bacterium | reverse complement strand
TTCACGCCGAAGATCGCGCCGCCCTTGGCCGTCCCGTCCAGCTTGGCGAGGATGACGCCGGTGCAGTGGACCGTCTTCTTGAACATCTCCGCCTGAATGATCGCGTTCTGGCCACTGGTCGCGTCGAGGACGAGCAGCACCTCGTGCGGCGCCCCCGGGATCTGCTTGGTGACGACCCGGTGGATCTTCTCCAGTTCGCGCATCAGGTGGGCCTGGGTGTGGAGCCGGCCGGCGGTGTCCACGATGAGCACGTCGTACTCGCGCGCCTTGGCGCGCTCGCAGGCGTCGTGGGCGACGGCGGCCGGGTCGCTACCCTGCTGGGCCTTGACGATGTCGCACCCGATCCGCTGGCTCCACACCGTCAGCTGCTCGACGGCGGCCGCCCGGAACGTGTCGCACGCGGCGACGAGCACCTTCTTGCCCTCGTCCTTCTGCAGCCGGTACGCCAGCTTCGCGATGGACGTGGTCTTGCCCGAGCCGTTGACGCCGGCCACCATCACGACCGTTGACCCGGACGGGGCGTAGGCGATCCCCTCGCTGGCGGACGACAGCAGCCCCTTGAGCTGCTCCTTGACGAACGCCTCGACGTCGCCGGTAATCTCCTTGTCGAGGAACGCCTGGCGGACGCGCTCGACGATCTCGGTGGTGGCGACGGTGCCGACATCGGCGAGGTAAAGCCGCTCTTCGAGTTGATCGAGGAACGCTCTGTCAACGCGGCCCTTCAGGCGGAACAGCTGGGCCACGCCGCTGAAGAGGCTGCGCGTCTTGGCCAGTCCCTGCTTGATCTTGTTGAAGATGGCGCGAAAAACCATCGGATACCTCGAAGGAAGCCCGCTGTCGCAGGGCGTTGAATTCCGCCGCGGTCACGCCGCCGCTGCCGACCGCGCGGTGGACGACGTCGGGGCCGTGGCAGTCGCTGCCGCCGCTGACCGCCAGCCCCAGCTCGACCGCGAGGGCGCGCAGGCGGCGCCGTTTGCTCGCATGTAATCCGGGGTAATCGACCTCGACGGCGCCCAGCCCCAGGGATCGTAATTCCAGGAGAATCGGGCGCGTGCCCTCATCATAAGAGGGATGCGCCAGGGCCGCAACGCCACCCGCGGCCCGCACCAGAGCGATGGCCGCGGCCGCGGGCAGGGCCGGGGAAGGGAGCGCCGCCGGCCCGCGATCGCTCAGGTAGCGCCGGAACGCCTCGCGCACCGTGGCCGCCCGCCCCGCCCGGACGACCAGCTCGGCCAGCAGCCGCCGCCCCGGCACGGCCGCGCCCGCCGCCGCCCGCACCTCCCCCTCGTCAAGGGACACCCCCGCCCCTCGTAACCGCTCGGCCATCGCCCGAAAGCGCGCCGCGCGCTCCCGATGCAGCCGGTCCAGCGCCGCGTTCAGCGCCGGGTCGTCGGAGCGGAAGAAGTAGCCGAGCAGATGGATCCCGCGGCCGTTGAGGGCCGCGCTGATCTCGACGCCCGGGACGATCTCCAGGGCGGTGCCGGCGGCCGCGCGGGCGGGTTCGATGCCGGCGAGCGTGTCGTGGTCGGTGAGGGCGAGGGCGGACAGGCCGCTACGACACGCCAGGTCCACCAGCTGGGCCGGCGAGTAGGCGCCGTCGCTACAGGTGCTGTGGGTGTGGAGGTCGGCCCGGCCGGCCCGGGGCGGCCGGGCGAGGGTCTGACACAGGGCGGTGAAGGGCTGGCGCCGGGGCATGGGTTACGAGGCGGGCGCCTGGTCGCGGCGGAGGCGGTCGAGCACGCCGTTGACGAACGCCGGCGAGTCGGCCGACCCGTACCGGCGGGCCAGCTCGATCGCCTCGTTGAAGGCGACCGCGGCCGGGGTGTCGGGAGTGTACAGCAACTCGTACGCGCCGAGCCGCAGGGCGTTCCGATCCACGGCAGCCATGCGCGGCAGGCGCCAGTTCTCCGCCGCAGCGGTCAGGCGCCGGTCGATCTCCGCGCGGTTGCCGACCACGCCGTCATAAAGGGCCAGGCAGAAGGCGGTCAGGTCCACATCACTCAGGCGGTCGTGGGCGAAGCGCTCGATGGCGGGGCGGTCCACCGCCGGGTTCTGGTCGTACTGAAACAGCAGCTGCAGGGCGACTTCGCGAGCGCGAGAGCGTCTGGTCATGGGGGCCATCCTGAACCGGGTTCCTCTGCGGTCATCGTAGCGGATGGCCCGGGAGGTGCCCACCGCGGCCAGGAAAGGCCACGGGACGCCACCCGTGGGCCTTGGCCGGCCCTTTCACTTCTTGAGCCCGAGCCGGCGCATGACGTCGCGGAGCCCGCTCACCCGGGCGAGCTTCCGCAGCGCCCGCAGCAGCAGCGGCGGCGGCGGAACCTCCGGCCCGGCGACGCTGATCGGCCGGTTCAGATCCCGCGACGGGTCGAGAACGATGAGCGGCGGCATGTCGTGCTTCTTCGCCAGAACGATGTTGCGGAACTTGCGCCGCTTCTCGTAAGGCGGCAGCACGACGCGCTCCGGCGCCGGCGGCGGGATCTTCCCGTCCGGCCGGGTCAGGGTATTCCCGGTCAGCATCTCAATCTCGTCGTAAACGTCCGGCAGGACGATGTAATACCAGGCGCCGGGAGTGAAGTATTCCGCCCGCGGGAACCGGACCGTGTACGTCCCGGCGCGGGTGATCGGCAGGTACGTCATCGGCCGGTCCGGGCGGGAGTGGTTGCAGAAGGTGATGTACGGCCGCGCCATCAGCGGGATGACTCTGTTCGGATCCTCGACGTGGACCTTCATCGGCACCGTGTCGCGGTAGCGCTCGCGGGCCTTCGCGAGGATGTGCCGCAGCGCCTCGACCATGCCGACCGGGTTGGTGCGCCGGACCGCCCGTTTCCCCTTCGCGACCGCCGCACGCACCACCTCCTCCGCCTCGGCCAGCGCGTCGTCCCACCCGGCCGTCTCCGCCTCGATGTCGGAAAAGACGTCCAGCCGCTCGTGCTGTGGGTAGATGAGCAGCGGGCCGAAGTTGGTGCCGAGGTCGTGCTCCAGCGCGAACCGGAGGTTGGCCGGCAACTCCCGGAGATTCGACTTCATCACCACCGACCCGACGGAGAAGATGCGGTGCGGGGCGTCGTAGGCGCCGAAGATCCGCAGCACGTTCTTCAGTACCGTGTCGTAGTTCGCGCCGGTCCGGATGCGCTCGAACGTCTCGCGCTGGTAGCTGTCCATCGACACGCTGGCGTTCAGCCGCGGAAACTTTTGCAACTTCTCCAGCACCGGCTCGGTCAGCATCACGCCGTTGGACGTGAACCCGAACGTCAGGTTCGGGTTGTCCGCGGTCTGATACGTCTCGTAGAAGTTACGGAACCCCTTGATCAGGAACGGCTCGCCGCCGTGCCAGAGGAACTGGATGAGGTACGGGACGTGAGCGAGGACGTCCGGCTCCGTCTCCGGGCGGTGGCGGATGTTGAGCTTGCGCACCTTGTTCTGGCTGCAGAACCCGCAGTCAATGTTGCAGTCGGCCGTGCTGATGAAGGTGAGCATGCTCGGCTTCGCCGCCAGCTCGACCTTCCGCTCCGTGTACTCCTGGTAGGCCAGCTTGATGTTGCGGCCGGACGTCGAGTCCTCGACCATGCGGAGCATTTCCCAGCGCGTCGCGCCGCGCCGGAGAGTGTAGGTCCGGCCGTTCGTGCGCGGGTCGGAGTTGTCGGACGTGGACAGATAGAGTTGTTCGCCCCACACGCTGAACCGGCCCGTCCCGCGCTGACGGATCTCGGCGTGCAGGCAGTTCCCGGGACCGAGCGCCCTGCCGTCCTCGAGGAACTCGAACTCTCCCTCCTCCTGCGCGGCGGCCTTGAGGAAGGATTCCGGGATCGGCGTGAGGTAGCAGGCCCCGGCCTCGTGCGCGATCGCGGTCGGCCAGGTGAACCGCGGGTACTCGCCCTGGCCCCACTGGTACGCCAGGCACTCGTGGCACGGGAATCCCTCGGTGTTGTTGTTGACGATTTGCAGGCGGAGGCGGCGGTAGCCCTCCCCGTTCCAGATCTCCTCGATCGAATGGGTGTTGGTGTTGCCCAGCGGTTTACCGCTGTTGCCGTAGCCGGTCCAGAAGCAGCACGGCACGACCTCCCCGGTCAGGTCGATGAGGAACTGTTGCCACGGGTAGGCACAGATCTGGTTCGGTTCGTTCGTCATGCCGGTCCTCCGCAGAAATCCGCCGTTTGCGCCACGAAGCGCCGCCCACGCCTCGACAGGGGGGCCGCGCATGGTTGTCTCGACGCCGGGCACCTCATTGTTGCGACCACGTCGAGGGCGGGTCATAAAGTTGTTTCATCACCAGGGTATCGTCGCGCCGGAAGGCGAACACGCCACACCGCTTCTCCAGCAGGAGCAGATTCGCGTCGCTGTAGTGCTTCTCGCCATTGGGTGAGATACCAACATTGATGAAGTAGTTTCCGCTACCCAGGAACAGGCGTGAGAAATGGACCACATAGGTCTGCACGCCCTTGCAAAGGTCGAGCCGCCGGCGCGCGACTTGTCCCGCGTCGTCGAGCTGATAGCGGTTGGTAGTCGTCACGACGTGGATGCCGGACTCGTGATAGATCTGAACGCCGACGTCAATGTCCTCTCTGCTCAGCCGGCTCTCGACGGTTAGCTCTACCTGGACCGATTCACCGACCCGGAACACCGCCTGCGGCCTGCCGTCGGCGCCGAGGACGCGCACGCCGTGGAGCTTGACGAGCCTCAAATGGAGGACCGCGGGCGACTCGTTATCCGGGTCGTTGAACAGCGCCTCGACGTTCGCGTCGGTCAGGTTGTCTCGTTCGGGCTCGGGCAACGCCGCGGCCGCCGAGACGGGTGCTGGTTTGGTCGGCTGGCTACTCGGCGGCGGAGCGGGCAGCAATTCCTCGGCCCGGCGTGCCTCCTGGGCGGCCGCGAACTGGTCGAGCAGTTCGCGCTCGTACTGCCGGCACACCTCGCCGGCCGGCCCGTCGGCGACGATCTGGCCCTGACGGAGGTACAGCACGCGCCGGCATAGCCGCTCGATCAGGTACATGTTGTGCGACACGACGAGGGCGGTCGCGCCGCCCTGGCACAGTTCGATGATGCGGTTGACGCACCTGTTCGTGAAGCTGATGTCGCCGACCGAGAGGGCCTCGTCGATGATCATCACCTCGGGCTTCTTGAAGAACGTGACCGCGAACGTCAGCCGCCCCTTCATGCCGCTGGAGTAGGTGCGGAACGGCTGGTCAATGACCCGACGCAGCTCCGCAAAGTCCACGATCCAGTCGAACGCCTCCGCGATCTCCCTGCGCCGGTAGCCGAGGCAGGCGCCGCCGACGAAAACGTTTTCGCGCCCGGTGTACTGGTCCTGGAACCCGGTCCCCAGCTCCAGGATCGCCCGCAGCCGTCCGTCCACAGTGACGCTGCCGGCGCTCGCGTCGAGGACGCCCGACAGGATGCGCAGCAGCGTGCTCTTGCCGGCGCCGTTGGCGCCGACCAGGCCGACGATCTCGCCGCGTCGCACGTCAAAGGAGACGTCGCGCAGCGCCCAGTATTCCTGGTGCCGCGGCCGGCGCAACAGCAACTCCAGCAGGATATCGCTCGGGTGCCGGTAGATCCTGTAAACCTTGCTCAGTCCGCGGACAGCGAGGGCCACGTCGGCGCCGGAATCGATTGCGGTGGGCGCGTGCGGCTGGACCTGACCCGGTGTGCTGGCAGGGCTCATCCGGCGACCCTCCGGCTGTCGCGCGCGGGCGCACGATAACACCCCTGAATCGGTATCCGCAACGGCTGCTCGATGCGCTTGCGTGCCCGCAACACCAGCAGGGAACGGTAGGCCGCGTCGTCGAGGTCGAAGGCGTTCTCGGTGTACTCGAACGGGCGCACCTCTTCACGGTGGCGGACGGCGTCGCGGGGCAGCAGCACGAGGTAACTTCCGGCCACGTCGAACCCGTTAGCGCCGTAGAAGTCGTACAGCAGGCACGGATTGATTTGATAGAAGCCGTGATTGACCCACCCGGACACCGGGCAGATGTGGAGCACCTCACCGCCGACACGCAGAAGTCCCGCAATGTTCGCGAACACTGCCCGCACGTCAAAGATGTGCTCAATGGTGCCGCCATCCACCACGAGTCCGTAGCGGCCGCGCCACCCGTCGGGTACGGGCTGATTCAGATCGTGGACCAATGTCG
>JADLBT010000175.1 GCA_020847555.1 Gemmataceae bacterium | reverse complement strand
CTGGTGCCGCGGCCGGCGCAACAGCAACTCCAGCAGGATATCGCTCGGGTGCCGGTAGATCCTGTAAACCTTGCTCAGTCCGCGGACAGCGAGGGCCACGTCGGCGCCGGAATCGATCGCGGTGGGCGCGTGCGGCTGGACCTGACCCGGTGTGCTGGCAGGGCTCATCCGGCGGCCCTCCGGCTGTCGCGCGCGGGCGCACGATAACACCCCTGAATCGGTATCCGCAACGGCTGCTCGATGCGCTTGCGTGCCCGCAACACCAGCAGGGAACGGTGGGTCGCGTCGTCGAGATCAAAAGCGCTCTCGGTGTACTCGAACGGGCGCACCTCTTCGCGGTGGCGGGCGACGTCGCGGGGCAGCAGGACGAGGTAACTTCCGGCCACGTCGAACCCGTTAGCGTCGTAGAAGTCGTACAGCAGGCACGGATTGATTTGATAGAAGCCGTGATTGATCCACCCGGACACCGGGCAGATGTGGAGCACCTCACCGCCGACACGCAGAAGTCCCGCAATGTTCGCGAACACGGCCCGCACGTCAAAAATGTGCTCAATGGTGCCGCCATCCACCACGAGTCCGTAGCGGCCGCGCCACCCGTCGGGTACGGGCTGATTCAGATCGTGGACCAATGTCGGCCCCTCGAGGTCGGCGAAATCGAGATCGTCGTACTCTTCGATCCCGAGCATGCGGAAGAAGACGCGCGCGTGGACGAACCCGACGCGATCGGTCTGGCGCAGGAAGCGACTCGTCGAGGGGCGCCGCTCCGCGGGAGGGACGGGCACGAGCGGCACGCCCTCCTCCCGGAAGAACCCGGCCAGGTCGTCGTAGGTCGCGTGGACGTCCTGCACGCCAAGGGTGAGGACCGGCCCGGTCCAGGCGCGTTCGCGGTGCAGCCGCACGATCAACCGCAGTACGCTCGCTGCTAGTCCCATCGGAACCCTGCACAGGTTAGGAATGCCCAATGGCCCGGTAACTACATTGGCTTGCGCAGCCGATACCAGCCGGACAGGATCCGCAGATCCTCGGGAGTACATTTGCGATACCGCGACCGGGATGCCTTCCGCAACCGCGGCAGGAACTCCTTGAGGTAGTCCGGTTCGGAGAAACAATTGCCCTCGAAGCCGAGTACCTCGAAGCCGGCGGCGCGGATTCGGCGCGCAACCTCGTCCGGGCGATGGCGGTTGCCGCACTCGCCGTTGTGGTGAGTGAACTCCACCTGAAACTGGTGCTCACTCAGGAGCAGGTATTCCAGGGGTCGGCTAAAATTGCGATGGTCGCGGCAATCGATCTGGTGGAGGTTGATGCCGCCCGGCCGCGTGATCCGGTACAGCTGAGCGAAGCCCACATCAAGATCGTACAGATGTTCCAGGACCGCGTTGGAGAATACGACGTCCACACTGTTATCAACCACCGGAATCGTCTCCAGCGGTGCCTCGTAGCGTGCGATCACTTCAGCGGGGTAGCCCGATGCCTCCAGCAGCGCATTTAACGGTCCCACATCCACGTGTGAATCGCGCTGTACCAGCTCGTCGCGCAGAATCGTATAGAACGCAGGATGATAGTCCGGATCCCACGGTGCCAGGAACCGATCCGCGACCACGGGCCGCATGCCATAAGCAGACAGGCACATCACCGCGCCGTAGTTGTGGCCTGGCCCGAGTTCCACCACGGTTTTTCCCTGCAGCGAGGGGAACAACTGTCGGAGTGCGTCAAGGAAACATTGGATAGTTTGCAGCGTGTATATCACGTCGCCACGGATCTCTTGCGGATCGGTGTTGCGCTTGCTCTGATTGAAAGCGCACCGCGTGTAAACCGCCGCATGACGCCGGAACAGCCACGGCGAGAGTGAATACTGGTAGCAACGGCCATTGGTGTTCGGGTTCGAGTTATCCGAGGTGGAGAACATCACCCAGTCGCGCCAGTGGCAGTATTGTCCAAGGCCGATGTTACGAATGTCGTCGTGGTTCGCATGGGCTGGCCTGAGTGGCGCGCCGTCCTCGTAAAGGACCATGTGCGAGTTGAACGGTGTGTCCACGTCGTCGGCCCGCGGGCGCAGCTGGGGCATGTATGCCATCCAGCAATGGCCCGCATCGCAGTGGAAGGAACCCGACAACGGCCGCTGGAGCATCAGAGTCCGTATCAGCAGACGGGAGAGCCTTTCCTTCAGGCGCATGGGCGTCCTTTCCTTTCTTCGTGAGCCGGAGCAGTTCCTCCGGCGGATTCGCGACTCAGCCGGCCCGCGTGCAGCCTTCCTGGGCGCGGGCGATGGCCCCGATGCGCTCCTGTGCCGCGCGCACGCAGCACTGGTTATGTTCGACGACCATTCCTTTCGGCTGGCGCACTCGCAGGAGCGTCAGCAGCGCCCCGCGGAAGTCGTCCCACCACCACTCCCCGCTGGCGAGCAACTCCTCCTCGATGAACCGGCGGATCCCCGGGAAGACGGTCCGCTCGGGCAGGTAGTCGTGGAACGCCAACCGGGCGTCCGGCGCCAGCCAGGGTAGGTAGTGGTGGAAGTCTGCCCGCGCCTCGTCGTAGGTGTGGATGGCATCGATGAAGAGGGCGGCGATGGGCGGCCCGTCCCACCGAACGGTGCGGCCGCGGCAGCAGAGGACGCTCAGGCGGTCGCGGCACGGCCGGACGTGACGGCTGAACGCCAGGTAGTCCTCGGTGCCGAGCAACCGTGTATGCTCGAAACCGAGCACGTCAGGGTCCGACGCGAACCACGGATCGACCGCGTGGACGCGCTGCCCGCTCCGGGCTGTGCCGAGCAGCAGGGCCAGGGTGGACTTACCGACGTACGACCCGAGTTCGACCACCGGGCCGGTCGCCAGCCGGGCCAGGCGGTGCAGGCCGGCCGCGTCGTACAGATGGACGTGCCCCGGGACCGCCTCGATCCGGCGCACCTCGTCGGCGGTCAGTTCCGGATTATTCTCCTCCGTTTCGGGCGAAGGCGTCATGATGGCCTGCGGCGTTTTCGATCGCCGGACGAAGCTGACGACCTCCGCGGACGGCAGGGCCGAGGGGCTGGGAGCCAGGGGCTGGGGACCGGGAGGCTGCGCGCGTACGGCGTACCCAGAGCCCGCCTTTTCCCTCGCCTCTCGCCTCTCGGCCGTACCGCCCAGCCCCTCCTGTTGCTCCAGCCGGGCCAGCAGCGGAGTGATGACGCGGACCGCGTCCGCTGCGGGCTCGAACAGGCGGTGATAGACCAGCAGCGTCAGGTCCGCCATCTGGTCCAGGCAGAACTCCCGGCGAGCGAATACCGCGGCGGCTTCCGACAGCGCGGCCCGGTGGGCGTCGTTCGCCAGCACCTCCGTCAGGTGGTGCGCGAGCCGCGCGACGTCGCCGATGTCGGTCAGGTATCCGGTGTGCCCGTGGAGGATCGCGTCGCCCGTCCCACCGCCGCGCGTCGCCACCACCGGCACGCCGAGGTACTGCGCCTCGATGACCGCGTTCGGACAGCCCTCGAATGCGGACGTCAGCAGCATGGCATCGCTGGCGAGGAAGACGCGGCCGACGTCCTGGCAGCGGCCCAGGAGCCGGAGGTAACGGCCCATGCCGTTCTGCTTGACGGTTGCCTCGATCTGTCGGGCCAGAGCGCCGGTGCCGGCCAGGAGAACGCGCAGTTCGGGCACGCGCCGGGACACTTCCTGCACCGCGCGCAGGAACACGTCCGGCTGCTTCTCCTCGTCGAGCCGGAAGACGCCGCAGACGACCCTGTCTCCCTCCGACAGTTCGAGGGCCGCGCGCGCGGCCCGCCGCGCCTCGGGCGTGGGGGCGGGGAAGTGATCGAAGAGCATCCCGTTGGCGACGAGGTGGAACCGCTCGGGCGCGACGCCCATCCACCCGGCGTAACTCGCCGCGCCGGACCGCGAGTTGGACAGCAGGTGGACGCGCTGCGACCTGGCGAGCAGCCGATACCACTCGCCCATGTACGGGTGGTAGAAGCGCGGGAAGTTCGTCGGGTTCGAGTTGCGCATGCTCAGCAGGATGCGCGGCACCCCCGCGAGCAGGCCGGCGACGGCACCGATGATGTTCGGCTCGTCCAGCCAGCAGTGCAGCACGTCCGGCCGGAGCGTCCTGATCTCCGCGCACAGCGCCACGACATGCGGGCGCAGGTGGAGCGGGACAGCGGCCATGAGGCGGTCTTCTTCCGCCGGGGTGGGAGCGGCGGGAAGTCCCTTGCCGGCGGTCCGCACGGCCAGCCCGTGTTCCTCGAGCAGGTGGTTGTAGTGGCCGCGGTCGCCGGTCGCATCGCGGGTTGTCCGCACCGCGACCTCGACGCCGCGCCGCTTCAGGCCGATCGCCAGGTTGCACATCTGCCGCTCGGCGCCGCCGGAGTACAGGGCGCCGACGTACAGCAATACCCGGAACGGCCGGCCGCCCGGCACCGGCGCCCCCGCCCCGGCGGCCTCGTTGTCGTGAGCGATCCAGGCGTGCCAGGCGCTGTAATCGGGCGCGCCGCCCGGCAGGCAGACCTGCTCGGGGAGGTCGTGGCGCCCCATGCGGGTCGCGGCCCACTGCATGATGCGCCGCTCGGCCCGGCGCAGGACGGGGACCAGCCACGGCACAGCCCGGCGGGCGACCGCCCCGAACGTCTTGCGGTACAGCCGTCGGGCGAAACACGCCTCGGCGTCGAGGACGCGCCACCCGCTCTCCTCGAAGAACCACAATCGCTCGGCCCCGCGCTGGCGCCAGTGCCACAGGGTGGCGAACCGCACCCGATCCTCCGACACCGGGAACAGCACTGAGTGGACCGCCTCCAGCGCGTCCGGGTTGGGCACCCGTGTCAGCGCCGGCGGCTCGTTCGGTCCCGCTACCCGGACGGCCCACACCGGCGCGCCCGGCTCGGTCGGCGACCGGGCCAGATCGATCGGCGTCCGGGCCAGCCCGGCGGCGAGGGCCTCCAGCCAGCCCCCCGGCTCGATTGCCTTCTCGAGGACCAGCGGGCCGCCCGACTGGCGCCACAGGGCGGCCGTGTGCTCGACCTGGAGGCTCCGTCGAGACCGGGCGAGTTCGCGCGCGTACTCCTCCTGCTGCCGTTGCAGCGTGAACCGCAGCTCATCCTGAAACGCGGCCCGCATCCTGCGCTGCAGTTCGGTCCGTTCGCGGTGCGTCTGGTGCCACTGGTGGTAGCGCGCCCAGACGCAATGGTTGCGCTCGTACATGTCGTGCTGGTGATGCTGCAGCTGGTAGTCGGTGAACGAGCGGTACAGGCGCAGCCGCCCCACCGGCCGCGGCGGCGCTGCGCTGACCGGACCTCTGGTGCAGACGGCCAGGCGCACCGACCGGACCGCGCCGGTTACGTCGCCAGCGTCGCTCACGAACTCGCCCACTGGCCGGTGCTGCTCATCCTCCACGACCAGTGTGCCGACCACGTCGAGTTGTCGGTAGTGGCGCACCTCGGCGAACGGCGCCAGCAACCGGGCGAAGTCGGCGGGCGTCGGCACGCGCAGGTGGTACGGGTTGCCGAAGCGGTTGACCTCGGTCCAGCTGTCTTCCAGGGCGCGGTCCGGAACGGAGATGACCAGGCGGCCGCCCGGCCGGAGCACGCGCAGGAACTCGGCGACGGCCCCCTCGTGGTTGGTGATGTGCTCCAGTACCTCGGTGCAGACCACCAGGTCGAACGAGGCATCGGGACAGTCCAGCGGCCGGTTCAGGTCGGCCTGCCGGTACTCGATGCGCGGGTCAGTCGTCCTGCGGCGAGCCTCGTCGAGCAACTCGGGCAGCAACTCCAGGCCGACGACGCGACGGGCGCCTGCGGCAGCGAACAGGCGCGCGCCCGCCCCGGTGGCGCACCCGGCCTCCAGCACGTCGAGTCCGGTGACGAGGTCGGCGACGAACTCGAGCCGAGAGCGGCAGTGCGCCAGCATCTGCGGGTCGTCCGCGTCCTCCGCCGGGAAATCGTGCAGCGGGCCAGCCAGACGGACGAAGGACATCCGCGAAGTATCCGTTGTGGCCGACCGCCAGCCGAGGCCCAGTCGGCCGGCCCGCGCGACGAACGGTGCGCCGCCGCCCGGGAGCAGCCCACGGTTGCAATCGAGCAGCTCGACGACGCCGTTCACCGCCACCCGACCGGCCAGCGCCTGGAGCCTCTGCAGGGCAGACTCCTCGTCGCCGGGCCGAGTCCCCAGGACGAGCAGCAGCTCGAACGGTTGCGCGTGCGCGCTGTCGTCGAGGTGCAGCACCTCCGTGGGGATCTGCTGGCCATCCCCGAGCGCGTCGAGGTTCAGGTCGGAGCCCTGCCTTTTCAGTGTCGCCACCAGGCGCCCCACGCGGTCCGCGCAGGTGGAGTCAGACAGGGAAACAGGTTCGGGGTGGAGGAAGGTGGGCTGCGCCCCGTAGGCCTTGAGCAGGTGAGCGAGCCACACGTCCTCGGGGTCGTCGCTGACCAGGCCGACCCGAAGATCGACCAGCGTGGCCTGACGATGTTCCAGACCGGCGACGATGGTCCGGGCGCGGGCGATCAGGGCAGTCGGGTCGAACGGCGCGGGGCCAACCGCGGTTCCTTCAGGCACTTGATGGCGATCCAGCATGCGGGAGTCCGTTGAGTTGTTGACCAGCCGCGAGCGCGCAATCCGATCCGCTCGCTCCCGCGGCTGGTAACCCTATCAGCTGCAGCAGTCCACTAGACCTCGGCGTAGGTGTAGCGGCGGCCGTTCGTTCGCGGGTCGCTGTTGTCCGATGTCGAGAGGTAAATCGAGTCGTTCCAGTGGGAATAAGCGCCCATGCCGTGCTTGCGGATCTCGTCGTGGGAGGCGTGTGGACTGGGCAGCGGAACGCCGTTCTCGAACACGACCACCCGCGACGTTCCGCCAGTGTCCGAAGTCAGCCCGGCCGGAATCTTCGCCAGGTAGCAGTACCCCGACTCGGGCCGCCATCTGTTCAGCCGCCGATTCCACCGGGCGAACAGCCGCCCCACCGTCCCGCGCACATGGCGCGGAGCCTTGCCGAACGTCAGCAGGCACGCGAACGCGCCCAGGTAGCAAGCGCAGGTGGCGACGAACCGCGTCCTGGCGCGGACCCTTTCGAGCATGGTGATACCTCTCGCCTGGCCGCGCCCTGACAGCGGCACAGGTGCCAGGCTGGCGACCCGTCCGAATTGCCCGGCCTCCCCACCGTCCCCGGTATTCCGGAGTGGATCGTGGGGCACCGAAGAGTATGTTTCTTCCGCGTTCACGTCAAGGTGGGCCGGACGATTGCTGGCACATCACCGCGGCAGCTCCTTGCCCACCTTGCCCCAGGTCAACCCGTCTGGCCCGACCGTCAGCGTTTTGACCCCCGCCGCCCGGTACGCCGCGCCGGTTTCCGGCCGCCTCACCAGAACCGCGTTCGGGCCGTCGAACTCCCGCAACACTGCCGCGAGCTGCACGTGCGCCTCCTGACCGCCGACCACGCGAGGGAGAGACAGGCGGCCGAGGACCGGCCCGTCGGGGATGCGCTTCCCCGGCCCGACCGTCTCACGCTCGACCCAGTTGCGCACCTGGTGGTAGACGGCGGCCCGCTCCGGCGCGACCGCGACGTACACGATGGCGAAGTTCGCCTTCCGGGCAGCCTCGAGCGCCTCGGCGGTCCCGGGAAGGAGCGGGACAGGGGCAAGTTTCTCCTGCGTCCACAACTTCTCACCCACGGCGGTGAGGGTCGCCACGTCAACCAGGAGGATCCGCGTCGCGCGCGGCCAGGGGAAAACCCGGGCTCGGTCGGTCGCCTCGCTCCGCCGATCCGGGGCGACGTACCGGACGACGAACTCGAACGGGGTTTGCGGCGGCTCTCGCCATGTGACCGAGACGACGCCGTCCGGCCCGGTCGTGGTCTTCGCCTGGCCCGCGGCGCCGCCCGCGCCGGTCCGCTCGAACTGCAGCTGGTGTCCGGCAACGTTCGCGCCCACGTGGGCCGGGTCGGCGGGCACGAGGCGGGCGCGGCACTGGACCGGCTCGCCCTGAACCGCCACCCGATCGAAGGCGGTCACGACGAGCGGCACCTCCCCCGCTCCGGGCTGATAAAGCCAGAGGAAGAGTACGACGGGGACCGCCGCGACGAGCAGCAGCAGCAGCGCGATGGCCAGGCGCGACGGCCGGCGGCGGCGCAGGGAGTCGCGCAGCTGGCCGGCCAGCCCCTCCCCGTCCGCCCGGCGCGGCGGGAGCGGCGCGGGGGGCTGGGGCGCCGGCGATTGAGCGAGCGCCGGCGGCGGTTCGCCCTCCGGCCTGGCGGTGTCGTCGGGTCGCATGGTCCCTCGCTCAGCAGACCACCCGCTGACGCAGGAGAGTGGAGGAGACGTCGAGCCGAAACGCCTCGCGCGGGATCGCCTCGAACAGGTCGCGGACCGCCGCCGGCACCGGCAGGTCTTCCAGCCCCACGCACTGGCCCGACGGGTCCGCCCGACACCCGACGAGGAACCGACAACCGAGCCCGCGTACCCGTGCCAGCGCCGCCAGCATGCCTGCCTCACCCTCGGGGTAGTAGCGCGGGGCGATGATGCGGGCGGCGGTGTCGGCGCCGACGACGAAGGCGGCTCCGGGGAACAGGGCCGCCTTCTCGACAAAGGTCGGCGCCCGGGTGACCCACAGCGGGGCGCGCCACGCGAACTGGGCCGCGCGTCGCCGCACCTCCTCGGTCCGCAGCGCCCCCTTGTCCACGTTGACGGCGCTCAACTCGAACGCAACTGGCAGGCCGAGGCGCGCGGCGGCGTGGTCAGCGAGAGCCAGATGCGCGTGGTGCAGCGGGTTGAACGCGCCGGACAGGACGGCCCGGGGCGGGGCGGCGTCCGGAGCGTGGCGGCCGTCTGGTTCGATGCAGACCGCGGCCGGTCCTCCGGGGACGGCCGCAATGAGCAGGGACAGCGGGGACGCGCCGTTCGACCCGGACCACACCTCCTCGCCCGGCAGCAGCGGCACCGGGATCCGCGCCGCGACTCCGAACGCCTCGGCCATCCGGTTGAGCAACACCGCGTCGAGGACCGCTTCCTCTTCCTCGCGGCGGCGCGCTCCCTTGCTCAGGACGAGGGAGGCCGCCTCAACCCCGCAGTCGTCGCGAGCGATGGCGAGGTGAAAGCGATGGTCCCCCTTCCTGGGGCGATCCGTGGCGAGGCTGGCCGTGCAGGCGACGCCCGCGGCCGGTTCCTCGGGCGCCAGGGCGCGGACGCGCTGCAGGGCGCGGCGGGCGAGGGCGGCAGCGGTGGCGGGGCTGCAGTACTGCTCCGGAGCGCGACCGAGGTACTCGACCAGAGCCCGCTCGCTGTAGGGGATGGCGACCTCCAGCAGCGTGCGCGACCCGCCCGGGACGTTGAGGAGCTGCGCCGCCGCGCCGGTTCCGCCCCCGGTCAGGGCGAGGGCGTACTGGTACGGGCTGGTGCGGTGCAACGCCTCGATCAGGGCATGGGTGGCCGGGTCCATGCGGATGTGATAGCCGGGCGGCGGGCGGCCGTGAAGGCACGGCCACAGGCCGGCTACTGCTTCTCTTCCGCCGGCGCCGGCTCCAGGGGTAGCTTGACGGTGAACTTGGAGCCCTTGCCGGGCAGGCTCTCGACGCGGATGCGGCCGTGGTGCTGCTCGATGATCTGTCGGCAGACGCTCAGCCCCAGCCCGCTGCCGCCGTGGCCGTGTTCGTCCGGCTCCTTGGTGGTGTAGAACGGCTCGAAGATGAGCCGCAGCTGGTCCGGCGGGATGCCCACGCCGGAATCGCACACCCGCACCTCGGCCATGCGTGCCGCGACGTTCGCCCGCACCTCGATGCGCAGCCGACCGCCGCGCGGCATCGCCTGGCGGGCGTTGATGACGAGGTTGAGCAAGATTTGCTCGATCTGGGCACGGATGACCGGGACGCGCGGCCGGTCGAGGTACTTCTTCTCGACCTGGATGTGGTGCTTGCTCAGATCCTTCTCGGTGAGGACCAGTACCTCCTCGACCAGATCGACCAGGTCGGTCAGGTCGCGCTGGGCCGAGTGGTTGCGGGCGAACCCGAGCATACTGTTGATGATCGTCGCCGCCCGCTGGCTCCCCTTCAGAATCTTCTCCAGCGCCTGCAGCCGGGACGGCTCATCGCACGTTGGCCGCAGCCCCAACTTGGCGTAGTTGATGATCGTGGTCAGGATGTTGTTGAACTCGTGGGCGACGCTGGTTGCCAGCGTGCCGACGCTGCTCAGCCGCTGGGCCCGCAAGAGCTGCTCGCGCAGCTGGTCGGCTTCCGTGCTCGGGGCCATGACTTCCTCGCCGATCATTGGAGTTGCCTCCGTGGCTTCTGTGGGTCTGCGGACGGCGCGAGGGGGACAGCGGCAGGTGACAGGATGACAGGGTGACAAAGACCACCCTGTTCGGTCACCCTGTCACCCTGTCACCCAGGGAAGGGGTTGGTTCGGCTGTCTCTCCGGGCGTTCCGAGAATGGTATCGGCCGCGCCGGGCGCGGCACTTCATCGGAAGTCCTTGCTGTTCAAACCATTAAGGCCCGTGAGCGGAGAAGTCGCGTGGGCTGCGCGGCGACGGCCGGGGGCGTGAGATGCGCAAGCAGGAAGGGGCTGGGGTCGGAGGGGAGAGGTAGGGGGCCGTCGGCCGTCAATCCGAAGGCGGCGGATGGGGTCGGCCGCGTCGCGGCCAGGTGCGACCATTCGGAGCGATTCGATATTAGATGGTGGGAAGACGCGCGTCGTTCTGGTAGACTTTGCTGCAGTGCCTCGCGGCACCCTGTCCTTGAGGGGTATCCATGACTCGCAATCAGGCCCTCCTGCAGGGGATTTTCGCCGCACCGGACGATGACGGACCACGACTGATCTACGCCGACTGGCTGGAGGAAAACGGCTGGCCGGGGTGGGCGTGTTTGATCCGCGTCCAGTGCGAACTCGCGCGTTTGCCAGGAAGAGATCCGCGCCGGCCGGCGCTGGAGGCCCGGGAGGCGGAACTGCTCCGGGACCACGGCGAGGCGTGGTGTGCGCAGCTGCCCGCACCGCCGGGGTTCGCGTGGGAGCCGCTCCACCGGGGGTTCCCGCATCTCCTGCGGCACGACCCGCACGCCGAGAAGGCGATTCCCCCCGCCGACTACTACGCCCGGGCTCTCGACTTTGCCCGGCACCACCCCCACACCATCCTGCCCCAGGCGCGGGCGGTTATCGCGACGCGCCTGGGCCACCGGCACGAACTCACCGCGGCGCTCAGCTACCTTCCCGAGCGCGACTGGCCAGCCCTGGCCGAGGCGGCGCTGCAGGCGTTGGTCGCCGATCTGAAGAATACGGCCGCGATGGACGTGCTCGAGGAAGCGGCCCAGCAGTGTCCCGAGGCGCTGCACCCCCACCTCGACACCATCTTCACGCGCGGGCTGATGCCGGGGGGAGTGTACGGCACCTGGCCGTGGCACGGCTCGGGCACCCGCCACTTCCCGTTCCTGAAGCGCATCCTGGAGAATGGCGGAGGGACGGCCGAGCAGCGGCAACGGGCCTGGGTGGCGCTGCTGGCTACACGCCACCCGGAAGCCCTCGCCTGCGCCCTTGCGAACGCCGAGACGGTCCGCGGCCTGCCGGGGCCGTGGGTCTCGCCGCTCCCGCAGTGGATGCAGGCCTGGCTCGCCGAGGTCGGCCTGGCCCTGGAAGAGGACGGCGAATTGCGGTCGCTCGACCCGGTCGCCGGGTGGCACCTCGGCTTCCCGGCCGGGTACTTCCACCCGGTCGAGCCGGCCTGGCTGCAGCGCGACCACCCGACCTGGCGGGCTCCGGCCGCCAGCGACCGGCTGTTCCCGTTCGGCGGGGAGGGCGATGGGGTGTGCGAGTTCTGCGGCGGAACACTCCACCACCTGCTGACACTCGACCCGGTGCCCGCCGGTCTGGGCGTGACGGGGCTGAGACGCCTCTCGCTGCAGACGTGCCTCTCCTGCCTGGGGCGGGAGCAGGCGCAGCTCGACTACCGGCACGATTCCGGCGGTTCTCCGCGCTCGGCGTGCGCGCGTGGTCCGCGGGCGACCCCGGAGGATCCTGTGGGGCCACTGGCCGCGACCGCGGTTTGCCTGAACGAGATCCCCCGCCGGTGGCGTCTCCAGCGCTGGGGCGCCCACCACCAGAACCTGAATCGCGTTGGCGGACCGCCGGCCTGGGTGCAGGCCGCCGCGTACGCGAAGTGCCCGGACTGCCGGCGCACCATGAGCTTCCTGGTGCAGTTCGACTCGGGCCTGCCCCGGGCAGAGGCAGGCGCGGAGTGGTCCTGGGCCGGCGGTGGCATGGCGTATGCCTTCTGGTGCGCTCCGTGCCGCGTCAGCGCGTGGCGGTCGCAAGCCGGTTGACCCGCCGTGCTCTCTCCTACTCGGTCCGGTACATCTGGAGAACCTGCGTCACCCAGTTTCTGGGCAATCACGCGGCCGCAGGCGAGACGGGGTGAGGAAGGCGGCTGTCACTTCTTCGCGCCGATGCGTTCCAGAGCAGCGGCCGCCGCCGCACGCACCTCGTCCACGCGATCGAGCAGGGCACCGATCAGGGCGAAGACGCCGTCGATCGCCTCCGGGCCGACCTCGCCGAGGGCCTGCGCGGCGCGAACGCGGACCGCCGGGTCGCGGTCCTCCAGCGCCGTCGCCAGGGCGCCGACCGCCCCCTTCGCGTCGGGGCCGATCTTTACCAGAGCGGAGGCCGCGTTCAGGCGCACGCTAGCGGAGGCGTCCTTCAGCGCGTCGGCCAGCGCCGGCACCGCGTCGCGCCCGACCATGCCGAGCGCCACCGTCGCGTCGATGCGCACGTCCTCGTCCTTCTCCTTGAGCGCCTTCGCGAGGACGGGCAGGCCGAGGACGCCAAGCTTGCCGAGCGTGTGGGCGACATACTGGCGGGTGTGGTCCTTGCGCAGCGCGTCGGCCAGCGCGGGGAGGGCGTCCTTCGCCCCCGGGCCGAAGCGGCCGAGGGCGTTGGCGGCGTAAGGGCCGAGTTCTTCGTCCTTGAGCGCCTCGACCAGGACGGACAGGGATTCCTTCGCCCCGGGGCCGATCTCCCCGAGCGCCGTCGCGGCCAGCTTGCGCACCTTGAGCGATTTGTCCTTGCGCAGGGCGGCGCACAGCTGGGGCACGGCGGACTGCGCGGCGGCGCCGAGACGGCCGAGAGAGTGGACGGCGAAGCTGCGCACGTCGGCATCCTCGTCCTTGAGCGCCTCGACGAGGGCGGGAACGCCCTGCTTCGCCTGCGCGGCCAGGGTGCCCAGCTCGCGCGCGGCGAGGGCGCGGGTGACGGGATCCTTGTCCTTCAGTTGCTTCAGCAGGTCGCGGAGGATGGCATCATCCCCGGCGAGGGCTGCGGGGACGGACAACCGCACCAGGATGAGAGCTAGTAGAGCAAGGAGAGCGTGTTTCATGAGTTCACCAGCTGAGAAGGCAGGCCACGGATTGGAACCCACGCCAGTAATGACGACCGCGGGCTCGACAACTGACTCCTCGCTGTTCCCCGAGACTTCCTCCACGAGCCCTACCAGCGCAGCGGCCGCTGCCACGCCTCCTTGAGATCGGCCAGGGATGCCCATACGACCCACTCCCCGCCGGCGCCCGCCACCCGCAGCCGCGCCTCCTGCACTGTCTGTCCGAGCTGCCGCAGCGCCACGTCCGGCCCGAAGCAGGCGCGCAGCTGCTCGACGTGCCCCGGATGTACTTCGAGGACGAAGCGCGTCGGCGATTCGGCGAACAGCAGCACCGCGTCGGCCAGCCCAGCGTCGCACCCGCCCAGGTTGGTCACGTCCGCGCCGACCCCGCCCGCGAACGCCATCTCGGCGAGCGCAACCGCCAGCCCACCCTCGCTCAGGTCGTGGCACGCCCGCACCAGGCCGCGGGTAATCGCCTGGTGCAGCCCGCGGAAGACGGCCGGCGCACGCTCCAGCTCGACCTTCGGCACCTCGCCGCCGTCGATGCCGTTGACGAGGTGGTAGTGCGACCCGCCCAGCTCATCGCGCGTCGCGCCGAGCAGGAACAGCAGGTTGCCCGGCTCCTTCAGGTCCATCGTCACACACCGCCGCACGTCCGGCACCCGGCCCAGCGCGCTGATGAGCAGCGTCGGCGGGATGACGATGTGGACGTCGCCGGCGCGGAACTCATTTTTCAGGCTGTCCTTGCCGCTGATGAACGGCATGCCGTAGGCGAGGGCCATGTCGCGGCACGCCTCGGCGGCGCGCACCAGCGAGCCGAGCACCTCCGGCCGGTCCGTGTTGCCCCAGCAGAAGTTGTCGAGCAACGCCACCCGCGCCGGATCGGCGCCGACCGCGACGACGTTGCGGACCGCCTCGTCGATCGCCGCCGCCGCCATCCAGTACGGGTCGAGATCGCCGTAGCGCGGGTTGATCCCACAGCCGACCGCGAGCCCGGTCCACGAGCCGAGTACCGGCGTGACCACCGCCGCGTCGCCGGGGCCGTCGTCGTTGACGCCGACCAGCGGCTTGATGACCGTGCCGCCCTGGACCTCGTGGTCGTACTGGCGGATGATCCACTCCTTGCTGCACACGCTGTACGACGAGAGGATTTTCCGCACGTCCTCGGTGAAGTTGGCCCCCGCCCCCCCCCGGGCCCCCCCCCCCCCCCCCGGGGGGGGGGGGGGGGGGGGGGGGGGGGGGGGGGGGGGGGGGGGGGG
>JADLBT010000174.1 GCA_020847555.1 Gemmataceae bacterium | reverse complement strand
TTCGTCTGCGCATTGATCAAGGCAGCCTGGGCCGCCAGGAGGGACGTCTGCCCTTGCGCGTCGCCGTTGGCGATGGCCGCCGCCAGGTCTGCGTTGGCCTTGATCTGCTTCAGCTCCGCCTCGGTTCGTGCCAGTTGTGCCGCATCAACCTGCCGCGGCAGCGACGCAATCTGTGTCGCGGCGTCCTTCGCTGCTCCGCTGGCGACCGCCGCGGCGGCCACCTTCTCGCTGCTCTGAATGGAGGTTGGGAGTCCGGCATCGTTCAGCGTGATCGCCGCGCTCTCTGATCGGAAATGCCCGCCGGCTACAGGCACCATGTAGATCTGGCCAAGTTGCAGCACCGCCACCTCCGTGGCCGAGTGCTTCGGGTCCAGCCCGGCGCCCTCCTCGAGTGAGGTCGTCGGACAGGCGGACTCGACGCAGGTCAGCAGTCTCCCCATTTGTGCCAGCCGCACTGGAACGCCCTGACTGACGTTCACGGCGGTATTGCCGTTCATCAGCGTTCCTGCCGGATGCCAGCCGGAATCGGGTGGATTGCGACGGTAGAGGGCAAAGTGCACGGCGAATCTGGCGCGAGCCTGCGGTCTGTCCGCCTGCGGCGTCAGCCAGTCGTCGAGCACGCTTTCTGGTATGGCGAAGGGGGTCGGGGTGCTGAACTCGGACGACGTCGGCGGCCAGACGACGGACTGTACGTGGCTGGTCAGCTTCAGGTGTCCAGCCATGGTCTTCTGCAGGGCGTCCAGTTCCCTCTTTCGGTCTGCCTGCTGGCCGAGCGCCGCCACGAGCTCCGGCCTCAGTGACCGATCGAGTTTGGCCTGCGCGGCCAGCAGTTCTACCCGAGCCGTGGCCAGTTCCAGGTTCGCCGTGGCTTCCTCGACCCGCTTCTTGAGGGCAACGGCGCCCGACCCCTCCTCCGGATAGAGTTCCCGGACCGCCGCGGCAACCTTGTCGTTGCACAGCTCCGCCTTCGGCGGAGGGGGTGGCGGAACATCGTCAGGTCCCGGCTGCACAGGTGGACCTGGTATCGCCGCCCCGGCTGCGAGGCTGATCGCGATCTGGGCCACGGTGCCGATCACGTTCGAGATGACTGTGGCGGTCGTGTCGGTCGACTGGGCGTTCAGGCCGAGGCTGACTCCGCTCGGGGCCAGCGCCGAGGTGATGTCACTGGTGGCCCACGTGCCTTTCGACCTGAGCACGTACCGCTGGGCATCGTCCACGGCAACGCCCGCTGTCGGCAGCACCTCGACCCTCCCCTTGATCTCTGCTCCGCAGCCGACG
The DNA here is from genome assembly GCA_020847555.1 of Gemmataceae bacterium. The sequence continues at coordinate 1,628 of JADLBT010000174.1, read as the reverse complement.
ATGTGCCGCGTGATGCTGGCGGTGAAGCGGGTCATCGGCAGGTTCCAGGGGTTGCCTCGCTGGATCGCGACGGGCGACGTCACACGCGTCACCTCGATCCCGGTTGCGCAACCGGTGCTGGCAAGCAGCATTGCCATCAGGGAGGGAGTGCCGACGCGTCGATACCAGGGTGAGTTAGCCACACACATCTCCGTTCCGGAAAGCTGGCGAGGTTCGACTGGAGGCCCCGGCCCGCCTGGATGAATCCGACCGCTCGCGATGGGCGGCCCTGCCTCGACTTGGACGGACGCGTCCGGAGAACTCCCCGCGTCGCACTAAGACGGGTAGCGCCCTGGGACGGTGGGTCTGGTGAATGGGGTGGGATTATAGCGACCGGTTCCCGGGCGACAATACCCAGATGCACGTCGACATCTGGTCCGACATCGTCTGCCCCTGGTGCTACGTCGGCAAGCGCCGCTTCGAAGAGGCCCTGAGCCGTTTCCCGCACCGAAGCGACGTGGTGGTGCGCCACCACGCATTCCAGCTCGATCCCACCGCGATCCCGGGTGAGGTGACGAGCCGCCGCGAACGGCTGAAGGCGAAGTACGGACTCACGGACGAGCGGGTGGCTGCGCTGGACGAGCAGATGGCGCAGACCTTCCGGTCGGTGGGGCTGACGTTCCTCGGTGGCGAAGGGACCAGCGGCAACACGCGCGCGGCGCACGAGGTGGTGGCGGCCGCGGACGCGGTGGGCCGGCAGGACGCTGCAATCGAGCGGCTGTTCCGTGCCTACTTCAGCGAGGGACGGTCGGTGTTCGACCCGGCGTCGCTCGTCACGCTCGGCGCGGAGGTCGGCCTCGACGAGGCGGCGCTGCGGCAGGCGCTGATCGACGGCACCTACGCCGACAGCGTGGACGCGGACCTCGCGGCGGCGCGCGACATCGGGATCTCGGGCGTCCCCTTCTTCGTGTTCGACATGAAGTTCGCCGTGTCCGGCGCACAGCGGGCCGAGGTGTTCGAGCAGGCGCTGCTGCAGGCGTGGACGTCGCAGGGCGCCGCGCCGGACGTCGGGTGAGACAGCTCCTGACGCGCGGGCCCGGCACGCCAGACTGAGGCGGAGCATCATGCTTCCGGCGCGTCCGAGCCGCGCGGCGGGAAACGGCTCCTCGGCTTCTGCGGGTGGGTCTGCGCATCGGGACGGAATGCCGTCCCTCCGCGCGTACGGGTTGCCTGCGGGCCGTTTCCATCTCTCGCTGGCGCTCGCCGCGCTCTACGGCCGGCCTCCAGCACGACGCCCCGCCTCATCGTGCGTGACGACTCCCGCCAGCCCGCAGCATTTCCGGGCGCGCTACCCCCACGGGCGCGGTCTCAGTGCAGGCCCGGCGCGGCGTCGCGGAGCCCACCATTCCGACGCGAGCCGCTCCCCCTCGCGAAAAGCGCACCGGAGGCGCCGAAGTCCTAGCGGGGTCTCGGGGGGCCCGCGTAGTCTGCCGACACCTCGCCGCAGGTGGGCTTTTCCGGCTCGCTGTCGGGGTGGGCGGAGTGATGCCGCGGCGGAAGCACGATGCCCCGCCGCGGCCACGACGCCGCGCCCGCACGCGGCGGGTCAGACCACGAGCCAGCAGATCGCCGCGCCGATCACCGCCATC
>JADLBT010000173.1 GCA_020847555.1 Gemmataceae bacterium | reverse complement strand
GCCCGGAGCGCCAGCGCCGGGCACCACCAGCGTCCGGCGCTGGCGCTCCGGGCTGGTCCGACGACGGCCGGCCGCGCGCGCATTCCTCAAAGCGAAACGGCTCAAACAGGCACTTGAAATCCGGGTCGTCGGCCAGGTCGGCGAACTCGGCCAGCCAGCGCTGCGCTTCCGCGCTGGTCGGTCGTTCGCGCTTTTCCGGCGTAGCGGTGGCGCGGCGCGTGCGCTCGCGACGGTGCCGCCCGAGCCACGTCAGAAACCCCTCGCACCCCTGCACCTGACAGTCCCGGCGCCGGGCGGCCTGCTGCAAGCGGTGGTCGTCCGACACCAGCGTCAGCTGGCGCGGCGCGGAACACCGCCGGATCAGTTCCTCGATCAGATCGTCTGCCTCCGGTTGCTTGACGGCGAACCGCACCTGCACGCCGCGGTAAACCTGCTCGGCGGGAACGCCGCGCGGAGGTGTGGTCGAGTCAAACACCACCGTGACCGACCCAGCCTCGTCCCCGAACCCGCCCGCGAGCAGGCCGAGCAACCGCTGCCGCGCGCGCTCGAGCCCCGCGGGTCCGAGGCGCCCGCCGAGCACGCCCATGACGTGCCGCACGTTGTAGCCGTCGATCAGGTAGGAGGCGGCCATCGGGTGCCCTTCGGGTGGGGCGGACTGTCTTCCTCGATGATACCCGAATTGGCGCCGCGGCGCGCAAAAAAAGAGAGGCGTAGTTCAACACTACGCCTCTGCTCTATGGGAACGGCCGTTCTGCGGCCGGCTTAGGGGGGGATGTTCGCGTCGCCTTCCGGATCCTCCGGCTCCTCGCCGGGGGGCGCCCGGACGCCGTATTCCTCGCCGAGCCAGCGCCCGAGGTCGATCAACTTGCAGCGCGGGCTGCAGAACGGCTGTTCCGGCCACTCCGCTGCTCCCCCGTCCATCGAGCGCTGACAGATCGGGCATTGCACCTTTATCATCGGAAACTCACGTCGCGGACTTGGGGCTTTTCCCGGCAGACTTCGACTTCGCAGCCCCGTTTGTGGCGCTCGCCTCACCCCCCTTTGCGGTCGAGTTGCTGTCCGCTGGCGTCCCCTTGTCCTGGTCCGCCTTGGCGGCCTGCTTGTAGGAGTCACTCCGGTAATCCGTCTGGTAGAACCCGGAGCCCTTGAACAGGATGGCCGCCCCCGCCCCGAACACTCGCCGCAGCTTCTTCTTGCCGCACTTCGGGCATTTCTTCAGCGGTTCGTCCGTCATCGCCTGGAACTCGTCAAAATTGTGTTCGCAGGCATCGCACTGATATTCATACGTCGGCATACGTTGCAAACCTCACTCGGTCCCGGGGGCTGCGCTCCCGGCCCACGCCGGAAGTCGGCGGCCGCCCTTTGGTTGACGCAACTCTCGTACCCGGCGCCTCACCCCTGGGTCACGACGACCTTCGCGGGCCGCAGCACGCGGTCCTGGTTGAGGAACCCCTCCTCGACGACGTGCAGGACGGTGTTCGGGACTGTCCCCGGCGGCGCCGGCTGCTGGGCGATGGCTTCGTGGACCGCCGGGTCGAACGGCTGGCCCTGGGCCTGGATCGGGGTGACGCCGTGGACGCGGAGCAGGTCGAGGAACTGCGTCAGAACCATATTTACGCCCTGCACCAGCGGACCCGTCTCGCCGACGCGCCTCGCCTCGGCGATGGCCCGCCGCAGGTTGTCGTAAATCGGCAGGAGCTTCAGGACGAACTCGCCCTGCATGTAGCGCCGCTCCTGCTCGCGGTCGCGCTGGTTGCGTTTCTGATAGTTCTCGAAGTCGGCCCGCGTGCGCTGCAGCAGGTCGAGGAACTGGTCGCGTTCCGCCGCGCGCGTGCGCAGGGCGGCCAGCTCTTCCGCCGTCGGCGTGGAGGGGCCGTCGGGCGGCTGTTGCGTGGCGTTGGGGGCGTCGGGTTGTCGGTTCTGATCGCTCACGGCCGTTTCTCCTCTCTGTTGTGTGGCAGGCCCTGTCCGCGCGGCGCGCCGCATCCGGTCACGTCTTTCCCTCGGCGGCGTCGCCGGTGAACAGATCCTTGAGTTTCTCGAAGAAACTCTTGCGGCGGGGAGAGACGGCCTTGTGATCGAGTTCGGCCAGTTCGCGCAGCAACTCCTCCTGCCGTTTGGTGAGGTGCGTCGGCGTTTCGACGACGGCGACGAACAACAGGTCGCCGCGCCGGCCGCTTCGCAGGTTTGGCATCCCCTTGCCGGAGATGCGGAAGATGTCGCCACTCTGGACGCCGCGCTTCAGCTCGAACTCGACCGGGCCGTCGAGGGTCGGAACCTGGATGGGGCCGCCGAGCGCCGCCTGGCTGAAGGTGAGCGGAACCTCGCGAACGATCAGGTGATCGCCCTCGCGCTTGAACAGGCCATGTTCACGGACGCGCACCTCGAAGTAGAGGTCGCCACGGGCCGCACCCGCCTCGCCCGGACCGCCCTCGCCGCGCAGTGGGGCCATCTGGCGCCGCCCGCTGTCCACGCCGGCCGGCACCTCGACCGCGAGTGTGCGCTGGACGGTGACCTGGCCGCGGCCCTTGCAGGCGGGGCAAAGGTCGGGGATGACGACGCCGTGGCCGCCGCACCCCGAGCACGTCTGGCGGATGCGGAAGAACCCCTGGTTGCGGAGAACTTCCCCGCGGCCGTCGCAGGTACGGCAGCGCACCGGCGCGGTGCCCTTGCGAGCGCCGCTGCCGTCGCACTCGGTGCAGCGCTCGTCGCGCGGGATCGTGATCGTTCGCCGGCACCCACGATAGGCTTCCTGCAAATCCAGTTCCAGGATGAAGAGCAGATCCTCGCCGGCCCGGGGGCCAGCGCGGCGCCGCCCACCCCCGCCGAAGAACCCGAACCCGTCGAGGACGTCGCCGAGGACGTCCATGAACGAACCGTCCCCGAACCCGCCGACCGACATTCCCTCCAGGCCGGCGTGGCCGTAGGCGTCGTAGCGCTGTTTCTTCTCGGGGTTGCTCAGAACGTCATACGCCTCGGTCGCCTCCTTGAACTTGGCGGCGGCCTCCTCGTCACCCGAGTTGCGGTCCGGGTGGTACTTCATGGCCAGGCTGCGGTACGCCTTCTTGATCTCCTCCGGGCTGGCGCTGCGCTGAACGCTCAGCACCTCGTAATAGTCCCGCTTGCCGATGGCCATCGTGCCTCCTTGGGAAGGATGAGGGATGAAGGATGAGGGATGAAGGAAGACCGGCGCGTTGCTGTCTTCCTTTATCCCTCATCCTTTATCCCTCATCCTTCATGGTTTAGCGGATCGCCCCCGTGACCTTGCTCCTGGGCTCCTCCTCGTCGATCTTGGTCACCATGACCTCGGTCGTGAGCATGAGTCCGGCGATGCTGGAGGCGTTCGTCAGGGCGGACCGCGTCACCTTGGTCGGATCGACGATGCCCGCCTTGAACATGTCCTCGTACTCGCCTGTATTGGCATTATAGCCGACGTTCGCACTCTTCTGCTGCTTCACTTCGTCGGCGATGACCGCTCCGTCCTGGCCGGAGTTCTCGGCGATCGTGCGGATCGGCTTCTCCAGCGCGCGGGCGACGATCTGGGCGCCGGCCTGCTCGTCCCCTGCGAGTTTCTTCGCCACCACCTCGACGGCCGGGATGGCGCGCAGCAGGGCGACGCCGCCACCGGGAAGGATGCCCTCGGCGACCGCGGCCCGGGTGGCGTGCAGGGCGTCCTCGACCCGGCCCTTCTTCTGCTTCATGTCGGCCTCGGTCGCGGCCCCGACGCGGATGATCGCCACGCCGCCGGTCAGTTTGGCCAACCGCTCCGAAAACTTCTCCTTGTCGTACTCGCTCTCGGTCTGGTCCATCTGGGCGCGGATCTGATCGACCCGGCGCTTGATCGCCTCCTTCTTGCCGGCGCCGCTGATGATGGTGCAACTCTCCTTCTCGACGCGGACCGTCTTGGCCCGGCCGAGTTGCTCCAGGCCGACGTTCTCCAGCTTCAGCCCCAGATCCTCGCTGATGAACTGCCCGGCCGTCAGGACCGCGATGTCGCCGAGCATCGCCTTGCGACGGTCGCCGAACCCCGGCGCCTTGACAGCGCACACGCGCAGCACGCCGCGCAGGTGGTTGACGACCAGGGCCGCCAGCGCCTCGCTCTCGACGTCCTCGGCGATGATCAGCAGCGGCTTGCTAGCCTGCGCCACCTTCTCCAGCAGCGGCAGCATATCACGGACATTGGAGAGCTTCTTCTCATAGATGAGGATGTACGGCTCCTCCAGTTCCGTCTTCATCTCCTGCGGGTTGGTGACGAAGTACGGCGAGATGTACCCCTTGTCGAACTGCATCCCCTCGACGAACTCGAGGACCGTCTCGGAGGTCTTGCCCTCCTCGACGGTGATGACGCCGTCCTTGCCGACCTTGGCGAAGGCGTCCGCCATCAGTTTGCCGATGGTCGGGTCGTTGTTGGCGCTGATGCTCGCGACCTGCTCCATCTCCTCCTTGCTCTTGAGCTGTTTCGACAACCCGTTGATGAACTCGACGGCCGCCTCGACGCCCCGGTCGATGCCGCGCTTGACGGCCATCGGGTTGGCCCCGGCGGTGATGTTGCGCAGCCCTTCCTGGTAGATGGCCAGGGCGAGGATGGTGGCGGTCGTGGTGCCGTCGCCCGCGACGTCGCTCGTCTTCTGGGCGACGGCGTTGACGAGCTTGGCGCCCATGTTCTCGAACGGGTCGGCCAGGTCGATTTCCTTGCTGACGGTGACGCCGTCCTTGGTGACGGTCGGGCCGCCGAACGACTTGTCGATGATCACGTTGCGGCCGGTCGGGCCGAGGGTGATGCCGACCGCGTGGGCCAGCTTCTCGGCTCCGGCCAGCAGTTTCTTGCGGGCGTCATCGGTATAAAGCAGTTGCTTGGCCATATGCTATCTTTCTCCTCGATTTAGCCACAGATGAATACGCCGAAGACCCTGTCTGGCCGATCCGCGTTCATCTGTGTTTATCCGTGGTGGACCTTACTTGACGACCTTGGCGAGGATGTCGCCTTCACGCAGGATCTTGATCTCCTTGCGCTCAACCTGGATGTCGTTGCCGGCGTAGCGACCGTAGATGACCTCGTCGCCGACCGCGACCGAGACCGCCGAGCGGGTGCCGTTCTCGAGCAGTTTGCCCGGTCCGACCGCCAGGACGCGGCCGCGCTGCGGCTTCTGCTTGGCGGTGTCGGGCAGCAGGATGCCGCCGGCCGTCTTGTCCTCGGCCTCCAGGGGCTCGACCACGATCCGGTCGTCCAGGGGCCGCACTTTCAGGTTCGCTTCCTGACTGGCAGGTTGCCGTTCTTTCGCCATGGCTGGGTTCCTTGGTTCTGTTCTCTTCAGGGGTGAAGTTTGTGAGTTCTCAAAGCCCACGGGACGCAGCCCGTGAGCTTTCACATATCCATGCCCATGCCGCCCATGCCGCCCATGCCACCCATGCCACCCATGCCGCCCATGCCACCCATGCCGTGGTGGTCGTCGTGGTCGTCCTTCTTGCCCTTCTCGGGGATGTCGGCCACGAGCGATTCAGTGGTTAGCAGCAGGCAGGCAACGCTGGCGCCATTCTGCAGGGCGCTGCGGGTGACCTTGACTGGATCCACGACGCCGGCCTTGCGCAGATCGGTCCATTCGCCGGACTCGGCGTTGTAGCCGTAGTTCTTGTCCTTGCTCTTGCGGATCTTCGATGCAACGACGGTGCCGTCCAGACCCGCATTGTCGGCGATCCACCGGCACGGTATGTCGAGGACGTTCTGCAGAACGCGCACGCCGTGGCCCTCATCGCCCTTCAGCTCGGTGAACTTGTCGAGCACCTTGCCGGCCTGAATCAGGGCCACGCCGCCGCCGGGGACAATCCCCTCGGCAAGGGCCGCCCGGGTCGCGTGCAGGGCGTCCTCGAACAGGGCCTTGCGCTCCTTCATCTCCGTCTCGGTGGCGGCCCCAACCTTGATCTGGGCGACGCCGCCAGCGAGCTTGGCCAGTCGTTCCTGCAGTTTCTCGCGGTCGTACTCGCTGTCGGTCGTCTTGATCTCGCGGCGGATCAGTTCGCAGCGCCCCTCGATCGCCTTCCTGTCGCCGGCCCCCTCGGTGATGGTGGTGTTCTCCGCATCGACGATGGCCTTCCGGGTCCGGCCCAGTTCGTTGAGCTTGACGTTCTCCAGCTGGATGCCCAGATCCTTGAAGAAGGCGCGGCCGCCGGTCAGGGTGGCGATGTCCTCGAGGATGGCCTTGCGGCGGTCGCCGTACCCCGGCGCCTTGACGGCGCACACCTGGAGGATGCCCTTGAGCTTGTTGACGACCAGGGTCGCCAGGGCATCGCCCTCGATGTCCTCGGCGATGATGAGCAGCGGTTCCTTCTTCTTCGAGATGGTTTCGAGCAGCGGAATCAGGGCACGGGCGTTGGTGATCTTATCCTCGTAGATGAGGACGTATGGGTTCTCCAGCTCGGCCTTCACCTGCTCCTGGTTGGTGACGAAGTGGGGCGAGAGGAAGCCGCGGTCGAACTGCATGCCCTGGACGACGACAACCTCGGTGTCGGCCGTCTTGCCTTCCTCGACGGTGATGACGCCGTTGCTCGCCCCGACCTTCTTCATCGCCTCGGCGAGTTTCTGGCCGATCTCCGGGTTGTTGTTGGCGGCGATGGTGGCGACCTCGGTGATCTCGCGCTCGTCCTTGTCGTCCACCGGGTCGGCCAGCTTCTTCAGCTCGCCGACGATCTTCTCGACGGCCTTTTGAATGCCGCGCGTCAGGGCCATCGGGTCGGCGCCGGCGGCGACGGCCTTGAGCCCCTCGCGATAGATGGCCTCGGCGAGGACGGTGGCGGTGGTGGTGCCATCGCCGGCCACGTCGCTCGTCTTGCTGGCGGCCTCCTTGACGAGCTGGGCGCCCATGTTCTCGTACGGATCCTGCAGCTCGATTTCCTCGGCGACGGTGACGCCGTCCTTGGTGACGTTCGGCGCACCCCAACCCTTGTCGAGGACGGCGTTGCGGCCGCGCGGGCCGAGGGTGGAGCGCACGGCCCGGGCCAGTTTGCTGACGCCCGACAACAACTTTTGTCGAGCTTCATCTGAATAGGCAAGCTGTTTTGCCATCGACTTGTCTCCTTCGATTGGTCGCCCATCGCTACCGCGCAATCTGGAGCGCCGCTCGTGGAGAGTGACAAAGCACGGCAGAACCTCCTTGCCGGCGTCAGGCTTCAACGGAGCCACGAGCGGCGCTCGAATGCACACAACAACCCCGCACGGGTAGCAAGGACTGTGCCGCAGATCTTTGCCGATGCAATTTGTTAATTGTTAAGACGTTGCGCAAGAAGGCGCGAAATGCGATGTCGCCGCCTCTGCCAAAGTGGCAGAACCAATGGATCGCCTCTGGACAAAAATGTCAACGACGGCTGCTTTCCTCGCCCGGTAGGGGTCGTTAAGATGGCGCGCGGGTATGGCGGCTACCGGCGCGGGGGGGG
>JADLBT010000172.1 GCA_020847555.1 Gemmataceae bacterium | reverse complement strand
TGCATAACCTGATGTTCTCCTGACCAGCCTGGGGTGGGGGAAACCCTGCCTCAGCATCCCTGCTACCTATTGTGCAGTAAGTCTAATGTGCCCGGCTCCGGAGCCGGGGTGGCCGGGGAGATCGCCGCGCGGGCAGGTTGTGCCGCGAAAGCCGATAACTCCCGGTACAACAAGGAGAAACGGACCGGAATGCAAAATGAGGGGTGCGCCTACCGAGTCCTCCGCCCGCCTGTGGGGTTTGGGTAAGTGGGGATTTTTAATATGCTCTCCTTACCTGGAGGGGATCGTTCACCCGCGGAGACGATTCGCCAGGCCGCAGTAGCAGGAAAGCCGCCACCGAGCCTCCCTCCCCCAACCGGCCCACCCGGCGACCGCGGAACTGCAACACGGCAACGGTGTCTGCACGAAACGTCGCCACGATTTGGAGCTTTCCCGAGGACCGCATTCCGTCGGGCTTCCGTGCCCGAGAGGCTGCCCAGAATCCACCAGAAACGGCGGTGTGATTTGCGTTTACTCGTACTCGCCCGCACGCCGGAGATGGTCCGCTCCCTCCGCAAGGCGCTGGAATCCGCCGGCTTCGTCGTCGATACGGCAGCGGGGTTCGAGGCCAGCGATTACAAGGTCCGGACCGGCGGCCACGACGTGATCCTCCTGGATCTCCCGGAACTGACCGAGGCGGACCTGGACGTGGTCGGCGGGTGGCGCCACAGCGGCGTGCCCGGCTACCTGCTGACCGTCCTGGGGAACGCCTGCACGACCCGCGACGGCGTGCGCGCCCTCGAAACCGGCGCGGACGACTACCTGATCCGCCCGTTTTGCTGGGAGGAGTTGCTCGCTCGGTTGCGGGCGCTGATCCGCCGGCGCTACGAGGTCAAGAACCCGATCATCCGCGTTCACGACCTGGAAATTGACACGGCGGAACGGTCCGTCCGCCGTGGGAGCACGTCGATCCGGCTGACGGCGCGTGAGTACTCCATCCTGCAGTTCCTGGCGCTGCACCGCGGCAAGGTGGTCACCCGGTCGATGATCTGGGACCACCTCTACAACGAGGAGGACGAGACGACGTCGAACGTCGTGGACGTTTACATCGGCTACCTGCGTGCGAAGATCGACAAGGGGTTTGACCCGCCGCTGATCCTCACCCGCTGGGGCCAGGGATACATGCTGCGCGGCGACGACGATTTGAGTTAGCGCCGCGCGAGAATGGTCCTCTGCTTACCAGGACCGGAGCGCCAGCGCCGGGCTGGTCGTCATCCTTCAGATGGTCGCCTCGTGCAGGACCAGATACACCTGCACCGTCCCCGGACGCGGGCCGGACTGGCGGGCCTGAAGGAAACGCTTGATTTCCGGCGAGCTGGCGAGGTCCGTCGTGGAGCCGTTGTACGGCAGGACCACGGCGAAGCGCAGCGGTTCGCGACCCGACGACCGAACACCCTTGCCGCCCTGCTCCTTCGGCACGAAGATCGGCATCGGCAACTCCTTGTGCGGCTGCAGCTGAGCGGCCGGAACGCCGAGCAGCCCCGACAGGTGCCGCCGATCGTCGTCGTTCATCGAGTTCAGCAGCACACTCCGGGCTACCGGCTGCGCCCCTCGTACGGCCCGATCCTGCCCCCCGAACCGCTGCAGGGCGGCGACCAGTTCCTCGGGGCGGACGTCCTCCGCGTAGACGAGGTAGCTGGCCCGCGCCTGCTGCTGCTTCAGCCCCGCCCGAACATTCCTGTCGATCAGCAGGTTGATGTTGCTGGAGCGAAGGGCCATCGCCAGGTCCGCGACGGCACGGGCGTTGCTGGCGGAGGTAACGGTCAGATGGTGGGCCGGGGCCTTGCGCAGCTCGGCGGCCAGCCGCGTCCGCACCTTCTCCTGGCCGAGGTCCGCCAGCGGAACCTCGACCCCGACGTCGGCGGCGTAGTGCTGGGCCGCGACTCCAGCCAGCTGGGCGACGAGCGGGTCGGGCGTCGGAACGTCCGCCAGCGCGGCCAGAGCGAACCCCTCGTCAGGCGAGGCGTCGGCGAAGTGGAGGAAGACGGCGGCGCCGACCGCGATGAGAACGGCCGCGGCGGTCGCCAGGCCGACCCAGGCGGGCAGACCGCCCCCGCTGGCCGGCGGCCGAACGCCCGGCCGCAGGCCGCGGTCGGCGGCGGCCTGGAGGACGTGCTGCGAGAAGTCGGCCGGCAGGGCGTGCCGGGGCAGGTTGTGGAGCGCCTGCGCGTCGGCCTTGAGCCGCCGGAACAGCTTGCGAGCCTCGGACGACTGGCGGAGTACCTCCCGGAGCACCGCGCGCTCGCGCGGGTTCAGTTCGCGGTCGAAGTAGGCCGTCAGCAATTCGCGATACCGCTCCGACAACATGACTCGCCTCCAGGCCCGCTCTCGACTGGTCCGCGGGCGGCCCGTGCGTCAGGCACGGCTCCTCTACCGACCTTGTTCCTCTTCTCGTTCCAGCAGTTCCCGCAGCTCCAGGCGGGCGCGATGGAGCCGGCTCCGAATCGTGCCGATCGGCACCCGCAGGATGTCCGCGATGGCCTCGTACTTCTGCCCGTCCATGTCCTTCATGATCAGCACCGCCCGGTGCTCCGGGGACAGGCGATTGAGCGCACGCAGGACGCGGCGCTCCTCCTCCTGTTTCTCCAGGGCGTGATCGGGTTGGTTGAACTCCGAGGCGTCAAGGGGTTCGACGCCGCCGTTGTCCCGGGCGGTGTGCAGGCTCAAAACCACGCGTTGCTTGCGCTTGAGGCTGATCGCGGTGTTAAACGCGATGCGGTACAGCCAGGTGTAAAACTGCGAGTCGCCCTTGAACGTGTCCAGCGATTGGTAGGCGCTCAGGAAGGCTTCCTGAACAACGTCCTGGGCATCCTCGGCGTTGTCCAGCAGGCGGTATACGGTGTTATACAGCCGATCCTGATAGCGCGCAACCAGCACGCCAAACGCATCCGCGCGGCCTTGCAAGCATTCGGTGATGAGCCGGTGGTCGTCGGCGCTCACGAATCACGCACTCATTGGACGGCGTCCGCCCCGGGAAGGTTCCCAAAATGCAACGGCAGCAGCGGTCGCCTAACTTCCATGTCCCGGGATATTTATGATGCCATAACAAGCGGCCGATGTCAAAAGTAAGCTGCGGCCCTGCAACCGCGGCGGCGCCGCGGCTGCGGGGCTCCCTGGGTATAATAGGGGGCATCGCCCGGGACAGGTAATCCAGAAGGAGCGCTGAGGGGCATGCGGTCAGACGCACCCGAGCTGGCAGTTTTGTGGGACATGGACGGCACCCTGGTCGATACGGGGGAGCTGCACTTCGCGGCGTGGCAGCGGTTGCTGCGCGACTGCGGCCGGCCGTTCACCCGCGCCGACTTCGCCGCCACCTTTGGACTGCGCAATCCGGAAATCTTGCGCATCCTGTTCGGCGACGGCCTGGACGAGCGCACGGCGGCCGAACTGGGAGATCGCAAGGAGGAGTTCTACCGGGCTGCGGCTGCCGCCGGGGTGGACCTGCTGCCGGGCGTGCGGCCGCTGCTGGAGGCGCTGCACGCGGCCGGCATCCGCCAGGCGATCGGCTCCAGTGCGCCGCGCGCCAACCTCGACCTGATCCTGCGTCTGACCAACACGGAACGCTTCTTCGGGACGGTCGTGGCGATGGAGGACACGCAGCGCGGCAAGCCGGACCCGCAGGTCTTTCAGGTCGGGGCCGCGCGCCTCGGCGTACCGCCGGAGCGGTGTGTGGTGATCGAGGACGCGGTCGCTGGCGTGCAGGCGGCGAAGGCGGGCGGGATGAAGTGCATCGCCGTCAACTTCGTCGGCCATCACCCGGAGGAGAAGTTGCGGGCCGCCGGCGCCGATCTGGTGGTGCCGAGCCTGGAGGACGTGACGGTCGCGACGGTCCGCGGCCTGCTGCGGGGGTAGCGGACGGGTTGACCGGCGGAGGCCATAACAAAGATAAAAAGGATGGCACAAGAGAGATTCTCTCAAGGCCCACGAGTGCCGCCCCGTGGGCCTTGCAAAAAGAAAGGGGCGGGTCCACACCTGGGCTGGGAAAAAGCGTTTCGCGCAAAGGCGCAAAGAAGGTCTTTCTTTGCGCAAAACATTCTTTACGGAACCCGATCGAGTGCCAGTTCGTCTTGTCCCAGCCTACCCAACATCCGTATACTAATCTCTTCGCCATCCGCTGCCAATGTCCCAGGAGGAGCGCTCCCCTGTTATGGATAACAGCACCATTGTCATCCGCGGC
>JADLBT010000171.1 GCA_020847555.1 Gemmataceae bacterium | reverse complement strand
TGGGGTTTGTAACGCCACACGGTGTTTCGCTCTTTACTAACCACTAACCACTAACCACTAACCACTCGCCACTCTCCACTCCCGAGGAGGTCTCGATGGACATAAAACTGGACGAGGGCCTGAAGACTCTGCTCGAGCAGGGCAAGGACAAGGGCTACCTCACATACAGTCAGGTCAACGACTACCTGCCTGACGACGCCGTCAACCCGGAGAAGCTCGACCAGCTGCTCCTCGTCCTGGAAGAACACGGCATCGAACTGATCGACGAGGCCGAGGCGGAGGAGCGCGAGAGCGGTCCCGAGCCGGGCGAGAACGAGGCCGGTGAACTCGATCTCAGCTTCCTCGAAGAGGAAGAAGACAGCCGCCGGATCGACGACCCGGTGCGGATGTACCTCACGCAGATGGGCGAGATCCCGCTTCTGAAGCGGGACGAGGAGATCTCGCTGGCGAAGAAGATCGAGGTGACCCGCAAGCGCTTCCGCCGCAAGGTGCTGGAGTGCGACTACGCCCTCCGCAACGTGGTCGATACCCTCCAGCGCGTCCACACCGGCGACCTGCCGTTCGATCGAACCGTGAAGGTGTCCCTCACCGAGAACCTGGAGAAGGACAAGATTCTCCAGCGCATGCCGCACAACCTCAAGACGCTGGAGCACCTGCTCGGCCAGAACGTCGAGGACTTCGAGAAGCTGCTCGACCCGCGCACCGCCGACGAGGACCGGCGCCGGTTTCGGCGCAGCCTTCGCATCCGTCGCCGCAAGGCCGTCACGCTGGTCGAGGAGCTGTCGATCCGCACCCAGAAGGTCCAGCCTCTGATGAAGAAGCTGGAGCAGATCTCCTTCCGGATGGACGAACTGGAGCGGCAGATCCTCCACCTCGAGGGCAACCGGGCCGCCAAGGAGGACCGGGCGAACCTCGACAAGGAACTCCGCGATCTGATGCTGATCACGCTGGAGGAGCCGGCCACCCTGCGGAAGCGCGTCGAGATCATGAAGAGGCGCTTCCAGGAGTACGAGGACGCCAAGCGCGCCCTGTCCGGCGGCAATCTGCGCCTCGTCGTCTCGATCGCCAAGAAGTACCGCAACCGCGGCCTGTCGTTCCTCGACCTGATCCAGGAGGGGAACACCGGCCTGATGCGGGCGGTGGACAAGTACGAGTATCGTCGCGGGTACAAGTTCTCGACCTACGCGACGTGGTGGATCCGCCAGGCGATCACCCGGGCGATCGCCGATCAGGCCCGGACGATCCGCATCCCGGTCCACATGATCGAGACGATGAGCAAGCTGCGCAACGTCTCGAAGAAATTGCTGCAAGAGATGGGCCGCGAGCCGACCATCGAGGAGACGGCGAAGGCGGCCGGCATCAGCATCGAGGAGACGCGGCGCGTCTTGAAGATCAGCCGCCACCCGATCAGCCTGGACCGGCCGGTCGGGGAGAGCGAGGACAGCTACTTCGGCGAGTTCATTGAGGACGACGGGGCCGAGTCGCCGGTCAGCGCCGCCACCCAGGAGATGCTCAAGGACAAGATCGAGCAGGTTCTCAAGACCCTCACCTACCGCGAGCGCGAGATCATCAAGTTGCGGTACGGGTTGGGCGACGGGTACACGTACACACTGGAAGAGGTCGGGCGCATCTTCAAGGTGACGCGCGAGCGGGTGCGGCAAATCGAGGCGAAGGCCGTCCGCAAACTGCAACACCCGGTACGCAGCCGCCAGCTCGAAGGGTTCCTCGACGGAACCATGCGGCGCTAACACGCGACCGCCGGCCCGAAACGGCCGGCGGTTTTTTTGTTGAGGGAGGAGGGAGGAGGGATGAAGGAAGGCAGCGGAGTTCCTGTCTTCCTTCATCCCTCATCCCTCCTCCTTCCGAAGGAGGTAGCACCATGTCGAGCCCCGTTGCCATCCTGCGCGAGATCCACCGTCTGCGGCGACACGCCAAGGCCCTGCAGGATCGGATCGACCAGGGGCCGCTGCAGCTCAGGGCTCAGCAGGCGGCCGTCACGAAGCAGGAGGATGCGCTGCGGGTGGCCCAGGACGCCATCAAGAAGCTCAAGGTGAACACGCACGAGAAGGAGGTGTCGCTCAAGACGAAGCAGCAGCAGCTCAAGAAGTACCAGCAGCAGCAGCAGCAGGCGGTCAGCACGAAGAAGGAGTACGACGCCCTGGCGCACGAGATCGACACGGCGCGCAAGGACATTCAAAACCTGGAGGACGAGATCCTGGAGATGATGGCCGACACGGAGGACCGCACCGCGAAGCTGCCGGAGCAGGAGAAGGCCGTCCAGCAGGCGAAGGCGGCCCTCGTCCAGTATGAGCGCGAGAGCGGGTCGCGCGTCGCCGCCCTGGCGGCGGAGCGGGAGAAGGCGCTGCAGGATCTGGCCGAGCTGGAGAAGCAGCTCCTCGCCGCCATTCCCGACGACCAGCGCGAGAAGTACCAGCGCCTCGCGAAGGCGCGCGGCGAGGACGCGCTTGCGGCCGTCGAGGGCCGCACCTGCAACGCCTGCTACACCGAGGTGACGGCGCAGCAGTACAACGACCTGCAGCGCGGCGCGTTCCTGCTGTGCAAGAGCTGCGGCCGCATCCTGTACCTGCCGGAAACGGCGGGAGCGTAGAGTTCGGCCGGGCGGCGTGCTATCCTGGACGCGGAGGGAAGCGCCATGCCGATCCACGACTGGACGCGCGTCGATCCCAACCTGTTCCACGACTTTCATCAAACGTGGACTATAGCCATCCGCAATTCGCTGAATGGAGGGCTCCTGCCGAGGGGATACTCCGCGCTGGTCGAACAGCACGCGGGCGGGGTGGTGCCCGATGTCCTCGCGCTGCAGCGCCGGTCACGCCTCGATGAGCCGGCCGAACCGCAAGGCGGAGCGGTCGTCACCGCCACCCCGCCGAAAACCCGGCACGTCATGCGGGCGGATCAGGAAATCATCGCCGCGCGCGGCAACCGGATAACGATCCGTCACCCGCTCGGCCGCGTCATCTGCGTCATCGAAATCGTCTCACCGGGCAACAAGGGTAGCCGGTCTGCGCTACGGTCGTTCGTCGAAAAGACGGTTGCGTTTCTGCAGCAGGGCGTGAACGCCCTCGTGATCGACCTGTTCCCGCCCTCAACGCGCGACCCCCAGGGGATCCACAAAGCTATCTGGGACGAGATCCAGGAGCAGCCCTTTGAACTGCCCCCAGACAAACCGCTGACGCTCGCTGCGTACCGTGCCGGGATCCCGAAGGTGGCCTACGTCGAGCCGGTCGGCGTCGGCGATCAGCTGCCAGACATGCCGGCCTACCTGGATCCCGACCATTACGTGCTGGTTCCGCTCGAACCGACCTATCAGGCGAGCTGGACGAGTTGTCCGGAGGACATGCGTGAGGCGGTCGAGAAGGGTCTACCTTTGTCCGATGACCTTGTGGAGTGATCGGCGAGAGCCCCCGTCCCGCGCTCCCCTTCTCAGGACGGCGCGACGAGGATCACGGCCGACCGCGGCGCCGCGACGTAGTGGTCCGCCGGCCGCAGCGGCAGCGCCTTCTCGACCTCGACGATGTCGTTCGGTGCTGCGAGGTTCGTGTCGAGCAGCCGGCGCCACCGCCACTGACCGTTGTGCGGCGGCAGCGCGAACCGCTGCCAGTCCCAGTGGGCGTTGAACAGCACAAACAGGTCCGGCTGCCCGTGCCACCCGTGGAGCAGGAACGCCAGCACCCGCCCCTGCCCCGACCAGTCCGGCTCGCCGATCCTCAGGCCGTGCCAGTTCACCCGGTTGACGAACTCCTCCCGGCTCAGGGCGAAGAACCGCTTGCGCAGGGCGATCAGCAGGCGCGTGAACCGCAGCAGGCCCGCATTGCTGTCCGCCAGCGACCAGTCCACCCACGACGTCTCGTTGTCCTGGCAGTAGGCGTTGTTGTTGCCCTGCTGCGTCCGCCCGAACTCGTCTCCCATCAGCAGCAGCGGGACGCCCTGCGAGATGAACAGCAGGGTCAGGAAGTTGCGCATCTGCCGCTGGCGCAGCGCGTTGACGGCTGCGTCGTCCGTCGGCCCCTCGTGGTCGCAGTTCCAGCTGAAGTTGTGGTCCCACCCGTCTCGCCCGTCCTCCCCGTTGGCCGCGTTGTGCTTGCCGTTGTACGACACCAGGTCGGCCAGCGTGAACCCGTCGTGGCAGGTGACGAAGTTCACC
Organism: Gemmataceae bacterium; assembly: GCA_020847555.1. The sequence goes on along the minus strand of JADLBT010000171.1, from coordinate 1,762 downwards.
GAGTGGTACGGGTGGCGCGACGAGTCGCCGTACAGATCGAGGCTACCGCAGATGCGCTTGGCGATCGCCCCGGCCACGCCCGCCTCGCTGCGCAGGAACCGGCGTGCGTCGTCCCGGAACCACCCGTTCAGCTCCGCCCACCGGCCCCACGCCGGGAACTTGCCGATCTGCGACAGCCCGGCCGCGTCCCACGCCTCGGCGATCAGTTTCGCCCCGGCGAGAACCGGGTGCTCGGCGATATGCTGGATCAGCGGCGGATCCTCCAGCACCCTGCCGTTGTGCCCGCGCCCGAGGATGGCCGCCAGGTCGAAGCGGAACCCGTCCACGTGCAGCTCGGAGACAAGGTACGTCAGGCTGTCGAGGATCAGATCGCGCGCCACCGGGTGGTTGCAGTTGAACGTGTTGCCGCACCCGGAGAAGTTGTAGTACCGCCCGTCCCGGTCGAGCATGTAGTAGACCAGGTTGTCCAGTCCGCGGAAGCTGACGGTCGGGCCGTTCTCGTTTCCCTCGCAGGTGTGGTTGTAGACGACGTCGAGGATCACCTCGATGCCGGCCCGGTGGAACGCCCGGACCATCTGCTTGAACTCGCGCACCTGCCGCCCGGCCTGGGCGGCGTAGGACGCCTTGGGGGCGAAGAACGACAGCGGCGAGTACCCCCAGTAGTTCTTGAGCGGCTCGCCCGTGTGCGGGTTGCGGTGTGTCTGGTCCAGCTCGTCGAACTCCAGCACCGGCATCAGCTGCACGGCGGTCACGCCGAGGCTCTGCAGGTACGGGATCTTCTCCACCAGCCCCCGGAACGTGCCCGGGTGCTGCACGCCCGCGGACGGGTGGCGCGTGAACCCCCGGACGTGCAGCTCGTACAGCACCGTCTTCGCCAGCGAGGTCGCTGGCGGCATGTCGCCGTCCCAGTCGAAGTCGTCCAGGACGAGGCGGCAGCGCCGGGTCCGCCGGCCGTCACTCTGGTCGTGCGGCACGTCGGGTTGGCCCCAGCGGGAGCCGCCGCTGATGGCGGGCGCGTACGGGTCGAGGACGACGGCCTTCGGGTCGAACCGATGGCCAGCCCTCGGCAAGTGTGGACCGAAGACGCGGTAGCCGTAAAGCGTGTCCGGCGGGAGGTCGTGAACGAACACATGCCAGACGTCGCCGGTCCTGTTCGCGGCGCGGTCGAGCGGGATCTCGTGGACCGGCTCCTCGCGCCCCTCCTTGAAGAGGACCAGGACGACCCGTTCGGCGTGGCGGGAGAAGACAGCGAAGTTGACCCCGCCGGGCCGTGGGGTGGCACCGAACGGGAGGGGGCAGCCGCGCGACGTCGCGAACGTGCGCTGGACGGCTCCGTTCGTGGCCGGGGTCGCAGTGTCGTTCGCGGTGCCGTTGCCGTTGGCGGTGCCGGGAGAGCTGGGCGGGGTGGTGCGGCCGACTCCCTGAAGGAGGGCGGAAAAAACGCGGTGAATCATCCTGAACTCCCGTTGCGCCCTCGCAGAAAGGGCCGGGGGACTCGCTGCCAGCTGCCGCGGTCGGCAGTCCTCGGTGGCGGCGCCGGACCCTGGGGCGTCCGGGCGGCAATCCATTGTACGCCACGCCGCGAGGGAAGAATCGGGTGCAGCGCTCCCGCAACCTCGCTCCGTTTACCGCCCGGTACAACAAGGGGCAATCGCTGTACCAATCCCGGGCGTCCCGCGCTGGCATCGGCGGCGCAAGGCAACGGGATGAGAGGTGCCCCTCATCGAGACGGGTTGAACGACTTCCACTCGAGACGGCACTC
>JADLBT010000170.1 GCA_020847555.1 Gemmataceae bacterium | reverse complement strand
CGGTAAGGTCGGTCGTCCCGCGAGCGCGCGCCCCCTGTTGGAGCCGGGTCAAGGCGATCAAGGCACGACCACGGCGGTAGGCGTCGATGACGGTGGCCACATCCCCGTCCTCAACTGGGATGAGGAGTCCCTTGGCCTCGCCCTCGCTCATCACCGGGAGGTACTCACCGGCGGCCAGGCGCTCGAACCCCTGGCCTGGGGTGGTCCGGAGGTCGCGGTAGGTAATCGGCTTGGTCATGTAGCCTCCCTGTAGCGTAATCGGCTACATGAACGCTACACGAACGGGTGGCAAGGTCAAGGCCGAGCACTGGGCCACACAACCTGGGGCTGGGGGTCCGAAGCACTGCAAGGCACGTTCGTCTCCTCATCGCCGGCTTCCCGGCTTTGTCAGTACCTCCAGCTCCTCAGGTCGGCCCCCGGCGGCGCGCTCGCCAGCATTCGCTCCACGAACCAGGGAAACGTCATCTGCGCATAGCGCAGCCGCGAGTACGCGTTGGTGCGCGTGTGGTCCCCGTTCCAGCAGTGCTCGTCGCGGTCGCCGTAGTCCACCACGAAGCCCGCGGGAGGATTGAGCTTCCGGATCCGCTCCTCGGCCAGGTACACCGCATTGTTCAGGTAGTAGTTGTCCATGTCGCCGACGTAGAGCCGCATCTTGCCCTGCAGCTTCGGCGCCAGCTTCTGCCAGTCGCGCTCGAGGATGTACGACAGGTCGTAATTCTCCTTCCAGTACGCCGCCACCGACTTGTCGATCTTCCCGGTCACCTTGTCCCAGATCGGCTTCGGGTAGCCGTCCGCGCCCACCGGTGAATACACGGACTCCCAGACGTCCCACTGGTCCCCGGACCGGGACTTCGTGCCTAACGCCAACTCGCGGTGGTTGAGCTGCTCGCTCGTGGCCTGGATGTGGCCGAGCCAGTTTCGCAGCCCCGGGCGCGGCACGCGCAGGAACGGCCCCTCCCGGTAGTACGCGTTGTCCTCGTCGTAGATGTTCACGACGGTGTATGCGCGGAAGTCGATCGGGTCCGGGCAGGCGATCCAGGCGCCGTTGAAATCGTCCGGATAGAACATCTGCACGGCCATCGCCTCCCACCCGCCGGTCGAACCGCCGTAGGTGAAGCGCGCCCACCCCGCGCCAAGGCCGCGGAACTGCTTCTCGATCTCCGGCACCAGTTCCTTCATGATCGCATCGCCGTACGGGCCGTTGTTGGCGGAGTTCACCGCGTACGAGTCGTCGTAGTACGGCGTCGCGTGCTGGATCTCCACCAGCAGCATTCGCGGGAAGCCCTTGCCGGTCCAGTCCTGGTAGAACTGCCATCCCAGTTGCTGCTGGATGCGGTTGTAGCCCGGAAGCGAGAAGCGCTCGCTGTAGTCGGGGGCGAGGTTCGGGTCGGGCGGCGTCTCCCGCCAGCCGCCGACGCCGGAGGGAAAGTGCCCGTGGTTGATGACGAGCGGATACCGCGCCTCGGGATGCTCGTCGTAGCCCCACGGCAGGAGCACCCACGCGCCGAGGAACATGTCCCGACCCCAGAACTTCGACAGCAACTCGCTCCGGATGCGCAGGTACTTCACGTACTTCGTTTCCTTGAGCTTGAAGTCGGGGACCGGCGGGTTCTCCTGGTCCAGCACGAGGCGTGGCGCACCGGCCTTGCCGGGATCCACGACGAGGGACTGCACCCTCGAGAAGAGGTTGCCCGGCTTGCTGGCCCACTGCTGCCCCTCCCACTTGTCAGGCGGCAGCTTGACGGTGTGGCCGTCGCCGCGGGTGAAGGTCTCGTACCGGTTGATCATCGCCTGCACGCGGTACGTGCCCGCCGGGACCAGGCCGAGCGAGCGCAGCGGGTACCCGAACGCACTCGCGTCCACATAACGAGTCTCGCCCGGCTTCCATCCCTCCACGTCGACGCCGAACACCTGCGCGGTCGCCACCGTACCGCTGACCTGGAAGCGCGGCTCTCCGGCCGTGTCGGCGGAGAGCATCAGCAGGAGGCGGCCGTCGATCGGCTGGGCGCTCCGCTCCGCGGGGAAGGTGATCGCGAACCGGAGCCGCGAGGTCGGCCCCTGCGGCGCCGGCGCGTGATTGGCGAACAGCAGCACCGTGGCGGCGAGCAGCGTCGGGACGGGTGGCACGCGCATGTCGATTTCCTCGGCAGGTAACGAACGGGGCGGGTCACGGTATGCTGCACCGTCCCCGCCCCGCCGTCAAACTCGACGCCCTGCTACCGGCGTTCGCCGCCCCCGCCGCGCCGGTCGTCGTCTCGGCGCGGTTGCTCAACGTCCCCGCCAACTGACCGGGTGCTGGCCGGTGAGGCGTATGCGCTCGCCGCACCGTCACGGTAGACAAGAAGTCCGCCCGTGTGGCCGACGCGCCATCCCGCACCGAGGATGGCCACGGTGCCAATTGTGGCCGCCCAGCGACCCGCCAGGCCGATCCGCCCAGGGGCCAGTCCGGTCAGGGCCACGGTGAGGACGATCGCCGTCACGACGAGGAATGCCTCGGCAGCCTCTTCATGCGTGCCGATGGACTGCTCGGATACGACTTCCTCGACCCGCTCCTCCTGCTGCTCACCGGTCTGCAGAGAGACCCAGGCGCTCACCATGAGCGCGCCCAGCAGCGCGACGGTCACTCCCCAGGCCGTCCGCGGACGCGCCCCGCGACGGATGAAGACGAGCGCCCCGATGGCGAACATCGGGACCAGTATCGCGAGGGCGATTGGCAGGTGCACCACGGCCGGGTGGAGCGGATTGGGTATCAGGGATTGCATGACGTCCTT
>JADLBT010000169.1 GCA_020847555.1 Gemmataceae bacterium | reverse complement strand
TGCGAAGTTCGCCCTCGCGAACAAGGACCGCAAGCGGGCGGTCGAGCTGCTGGAGAAGGCGGTCGGGATGGAGGATCGGCTCCACTACGGAGAGCCGCCGGACTGGTTCATGCCCGTTCGCGAGGTTCTTGGCGCGGTCCTCCTGGAGGGCGGCGAGGCGGCCGCGGCCGAGAAGGTATTCCGGACCGGCCTGGAGAAGACGCCGCGCAACGGCCGGTGCCTGCTGGGGCTGCGCGAGAGCCTGCGCGCCCGGGGGAACGACCACGCGGCGCGGCTGATCGATCTGGAGTTCCGGGCGGCCTGGCGGGACGCCGACGAGAAGAAGCTGCGCGTCGAGGATCTCCGGTAGAGGAAGTAAAGCGCTGCCAGCAATCTGCGGCCGCGCGCGGCGAGTAGGTCTCACGGACAAACTTCCATCAGCGTGACGTCGCCGTCGCCCAGCTCGCCCGCGCGGCGCAGCTCCTCGACCCACTCGGCGAACCCCCTCGGCCCGCGCCGTTCGAGCAGCGGACCGAGTACGTCCCACGGCTTCTGCCACTCCTCCACCTGGCGCAGGAACCACCGCCCAAGTGGCCGCGTCATCAGCCAGAAGGTGTCCCCCTCCGCCCAGCCGCCTCCCGCGCGCGCCTCCTGCCGGCGCAGCACCGGCTCGAACGACGTCCGCGAGCCGATGCGCGCCTCGGCCGTGTCGAACTCGGCCAGACGCTCCAGCGGGAACGCCCGGTGAAGCAGCCCCGCGCGGATCTGGAAGAAGCAGCAGTCGCCGACCGCGACCGCCTCCCATCGGCGCCCTTCCAGCCAGCGCGGGGGGAGCAGAACCAGCCCCAGAAACGAGGCCAGCGCCTCCTGGCTCGGGTCGGAGGGCAGCGGTTCCTCCAGCGCCTCGGCCGCCTGCGTGGCCCAGCTCAGCTGCAGCGAGGGCAGCCAGGCCGACCACGTCGCCGGCTGCGCGCGCCGGCCCTCGACGAAGTCCTCCGCCAGCAAGACAGCCCACGGCCCGGCGTGCAGGGTCGCCGGGACGGCGTCGGCGATGGCGAACCGCCCCCGCGCGAGCAGCCCGGCCGCGATGCTGAACAGCTCTCCCTCGGCGCGGCCTGCGGCCGGATGGCCGAAGACGCGCACCTGCCTCGGTCGGGCGGCTGGGAGCGCCCCCGGCGGCTCGCCCACGACCGGGAGAGTGTCGAGGACCGGCTCGACCGTGGCGGGCGCCTCCCGCTCCTTCGCCGCGACCGGCTCGACCGCCGTGAGATCCTCGGGAGGCGCCACAGGGAGCACCTCCGGCGGGGAGACCACGGGCAGCACCTCCGGTGCATCGTCCGCCTCCGCCGCCGCGCCACCGAGCCACCACAGCGCGGCCCCCGCCACCGGGATGCCGCGGGGCACGCTCAGGATCTCGTCCACCGCGGTTTCCTGATCCGTCGAGAGGGATAGCGGTTCATCGCCCGCCAGGATGTCTTCCAGCAACGGCACCTCGTGCAGCGGGCCGCCGGCCGCCAGGACGAGGTGGCCGACCAGCCGGCGGACCTGTGCGCCGCCGTCCTCCCACAACTCGCGCAACAGGGCCGACGATCCGGGGACGCGAAAGTCCTGCTCGCGGAAGAGAAGGTTCTCGCCGTTGTCGTACCGCTCCCACAGGCCCGGGCCGCTGCCCGCCACGGCGCGCAGCGCCGCGTAAATGACGAGGTGCGAGAAGCGATCGATCTCGCTGTCGTAGGTGCCCTCGCGGAGGCGCTGCGGGTGCTGGTAGTTGGGGTGGCCGACCTCGCCGGAGGGGCTGTCGGCCAGGGCCGGCACGAACATGCCGTCGTAGTCGATCAGGCGCAGCTTCAGCCGGTCCGCCTGGCCGCCGGCCACGAGCAGGACGTTGCCGTGCTGCAGGTCGGCGTGGGCCATGCTCGCCCGGCGCAGCTGGCGGGCCAGCCGCACCCACATCGCGGCCAGGCGCTCGAGCAGCTGCGGGCGGCCCAGCTGGTGGCGCACGAATTCGTTGAGGGTGAATCCCTCGACCCAGCGCATCTTCAGCACCGGGAACCACTCGCCGCGCACGCGGATTCCGCGGTCGAGGTAGCGGAAATCGACCAGGAAGGAGAGACTCACCCGGGTGAGTTGCTCGCTGACGGCCTGGTAGCGGTGGTGCAGCCCCTCGACCGAGCGCGTGAAACACTTGACCGCCCAGCTGTGCGAGCCGTCTGCGAAGGTGACCTGGTAGACGTCGGCGAAGTTGCCGGAGCAGGTGCGCGGCAGCCCGAGCGGGGTGAGCGCGACCTGGCCGCGCCGCAGCTCCTCGTCCTCGAAACAGAGCCGGGGATCCTGGATCGCCTCGTTGTAGTCCGTCGGCTGCGGCAGACGCATGTGGTGAGGCCCTTCACGCCGGCAAGCCCGCCGCCTTCCATGATAGCGGCTCCCCCCGGCGGATAACAGGGCGAGCGGGCCGGCCCCTCGCCGTACCGAACCTCGGCGGTAAAATCCGACCACATGACGACGGGCGCTCCCGAAACCCCGCGCACCTGGCTCGCCGCGCTGGCGGCTGCGGGGAGGGTGCTGCTCCAGGGGTTCGGGCTGCTGCTCTACCCCAACGCCTGCCGCGCCTGCACCGCCGCGCTGGCGCCCGACGCGGGTGCGTTCTGCCCCGCCTGCCGGGGAGCGCTCCTCGCCGATACGGCCTGGGCCTGCCCCCGCTGTGCGGCGACGGTCGGTCCTTACGCCCACGTGGCGGACGGCTGTCCGGCCTGCCGTGACGAGCATTTCGCCTTCGATCGGGCGCTGCGGCTGGGGGTTTACGCCGGGCTGGTGCGCGACGTGGTGCTGCGTCTCAAGCATTACAGTGGGGAACCGCTGGCGGAGGCAGTCGGCGACCTGTGGGCGGCGCACGCGGCCGCGGCCCTGCGGGCGCTTCGGGCTGATGTCGTCGTGCCCGTCCCGCTGCACTGGCGCCGCCGCTGGCGGCGCGGTTACAACCAGAGCGAGGCACTGGGGCGCAGGCTCGCGGTGGCGCTGGGCGTCCCCTGCCGGCCGCGCTGGCTACGCCGCGTGCGCGCGACGAAAACGCAGCACTACCTGGACACTGTGAGCGACCGGCAGGCCAACGTGCGGAACGCCTTTGCCGTTCGGGCCGGTGCGGACGTGCGCGGCAAGACGGTGCTGCTGGTCGAGGACGTGATGAGGACGTGCAGCACGGTCCACGAGGCCGCGCGCCCCCTGCACGCCGCCGGCGCCGCGCGGGTGGCGGTCGCCGCCCTCGCGCGGGCGTGACCCGGTCCGGCAAGACGGCGGTCACGCCTTCTGCAGTTCCTCCTGCAGCAACTGCTGCACGAGTTCGGTCCGCGCCATCCCTTTCGTCTCGCGCATGACCGCTCCCTTGATCGCGTCGGCGGCCTTCAGCTTGCCGTTCTTGTAGTCCGTCACCGCCTTCGGGTTGGCCGCGATCGCCCGGCGCACGATGTCCCGGAGCGCCCCCTCGTCGGCCATCGGCCTGAACCCCAGGGCGTCCCGTGCCTGCTCGGCGCTCTCGCCCGTTGCGAGCATGCGCGCGTACACCTCCCGGCAACGCTGGGCGTTCAGCCCTGCCTTCCGCAACCGGATCAGGGCCGCGAGCGCCGCCGCCGGCAGCGGGAACGCGCGGATGGTCGTGCCGCGTTCGTTCAGGGTCTGCAGCACCTGGTTCGCGATCCAGTTGCTCGCCTCCTTCGGGTCGCCGCACAGCGTCGCCGTCTCCTCGAAGTACGCGACCATTGCCCGCCCCTGGCGCGCGATCACGCCGGCATCATAGGCCGAGAGGCCGTGCTGCGACTGCAGCCGCGCCCGCTGCGCCGCCGGCAACTCGCCCAGGCCGGCCCGCACCTGCTCGCGCTGCTCCGCACTGACGGTCACCGGCACGAGGTCCGGGTCGGGGAAATAGCGGTAGTCCGACGCCTCCTCCTTGCGGCGCTGCACGCGCGTCACGCGCCGCTCGTCGTCCCAGCCGGCCGTTGCCTTGGGCGCCTCGCCCATCTTCAGGCCGGTGGACTGGAACTCCGCGTACTGCCGCTCGGCCTCGTAGCGCATGGCGCGCTCGACGGCGGCGATGCTGTTCAGGTTCTTCACCTCGACGATCGGCGTCGCCGCCACGCTTCCGTCCGGCAGCGGGACGGGGAGGTTGATGTTGGCGTCGCACCGCAGACTCCCCTCCTGCATCTCGCAGTCGGACACCTCCAGCTCGCGCAGCAGCAGCCGGATCTCCTCCAGGTACACACGGGCCTCCTCCGGGGCGGACAGGTCCGGGTGGCTGACGATCTCCAGCAGCGGCGTGCAGGTGCGGTTGAGGTCCACGCGGCTGTCGGACCCGCGGCCGGTCTCGTCGTGCAGCAGCTTGCCGGCGTCCTCCTCCAGGTGGACGCGGATGATGCGAACGCGCTTCGCCCCCGCCTTCGTCTCGATCTCCAGCCAGCCGTCGTGACTGAACGGCAGGTCGTACTGGCTGATCTGGTAGTTCTTCGGCAGGTCCGGGTAGTAGTAGTTCTTCCGGTCCCACTTGGTGAACGGTGCGATCGCGCAGTTCAGGGCGAGGGCGGCGTGCAGGGCCAGGTCGAAGGCGCGCCGGTTCATCACCGGCAGCACGCCGGGCATGCCGATGCACACCGGGCACGTCGCCGAGTTCGGCGGCAGGCCGAAGCGAGTGCTGCACCCGCAAAAGAGCTTGGTGCGCGTGAGCAGCTGGACGTGAACTTCCAGCCCGATGACAAGGCGATACGGTTCCGCCATGTGGCGCCTCGCGCTTCGTGATCTACTTCAACATCCCGGACGTTCTCAGTTTACCGGCTGGCCCGAGATCCCGCTAACCGCGCGTGTCCGGTTTGGAGTAGCCCAGTTCGATGCCGCGCAAGGTCCGCAGGCGCAGAACCTGGAGGGCCTCGTCGGACAGGTGGCGGGCGTCAGGAAGTTGAACGGCCATGACCGGACGGCGACTCGGGGTATGGGCATTGTTTGGAGAACGGGCGTCTCCGTTTGTGCGGGCGGCGCGGCTACCGTTTCGAGGAGAAGCACCCAGTCGCCCTGCGCTGGCGGGGTGAAGCGGTGAACGCCGCGATTCTCGATGCGGCCAGGGATTGCGGTGAAGCGGCCACGCACCGGGTCGAACCAGCGAGCGGCGAGCGGCGACGGGAACACAGCGACGTTCACTTCGATGGCCTTGTTGTTCGGCAGATAGGCGACCGCCAGAGCGCCCGGCGCGGTCTTCGCCAGCACCATGCGGCGCGTTACCTCCTTGGGCTGATTACGGATCAGATCATGGGCCGGTTCCAGACGCCACCATTCGAGCGTGGCCAAAAAGTCGTGCAGGTGCTGCATCTGGAATGCACTGTCCCAGTGGATCGCCTTGGCCCAGTAATCGTATTTTTTCGGGTCGTTGACCCAACTCCACACACCGCCGTTGCCATTGCGAACCTTGGGCTTTTTGTCACCCGCGCCATAGGTGTAGCCCATCGCACCGGAAAGCCAGCTGCGCCAGGCCAACGAGCGAGCATCCACTGCCTGCCAACCTTTCTCACCCTGGCCGTCGTACATCGCTTCGAGATTGATGACCGGCTTGTGCGGCTTGTGGCGATAGGCGTGCAGCATCCACTCGATGGCGTGATGGGCGCAGCGCTGACGATTGCCGCCGTTGTGCCCGGCTTGCACGCCTGCGATGTCCAGATAGGGCTGATCGTAGTATTGCATTGTCCAAATGGGGGTCGGCTCCCGCGAGGGCGTACCGGGATGCTGCGTAATCAAGTGGACGGACGTGGCCTGGCGAGTGGCCTGCCCCACCTTGTCGGCCAAGGGCATATACGGGCTGTCGAAACTCGGTGAGAAGATCACGAAATTACCAAACAGCCGCGCCACGATGTTGCGTGCGAACAGACAGGCCGCGTCTGCTTTCGGATAGCGGTCAACCGGCTCCATCAACCCGACCAGCAGCACCACGAACCCTTCCTCGTTGGCACGCTGAATCTTGCGCTCAAATGCCTGCCAGAAGGTTGGGTTGAGCTTCAGGCACTCCCGGTCGTGAAACGGCCGTTCACCCTGCCGATCGATCTTGCTCGCCCAGCTGGGGGCTGGCCCAACCTGGATCAGCGTGAAGTGTTGCGCCTGGCGGTCGGCAAGGTATTTGTTCCACTCCGCAGCGCTGGACAGCAGCGGCCCGGCCCAGGCGGTGTCTCCCATCCACAGGAACGGCGTTCCATCTCCATAAGTCAGATGGCGCCGGTTGTTACTGACCTTCAGGAAGCCGCGCCGATAGAGCAGATTGTCGCCGCGATAGGGCAGGACATCCACCGTGCCGCGCTGATGATGCAGGCCAGCATTGGTGGTGTCGGAACAGGTCGTGTCCCATCGCCAGGTTCCGGGCGTGGGAAAAGCAGTGCGAATCCGAAAATTGGTTCCGCCATCCCAGAATCCGTAAGCACGGAGCGTGCGATCTCCCGGCCCGGTATATGTGACTTGCAGTGTAACATCGGCATACGGGTTGGCGTAGACACGGCGGCTGGTCAAGGTGTGCTCCCACCGCTGCCAGGTGCCTGCGCGTCCCGGCGACGCCGTTTTCTCCGAAGCGCCACCCTGCGCCGAACTGGCGACCGCCATCAACGCCGCGCCCACGATCAAGCGGCGCCACACACCTCTCAGCCAACATTGAATCCATTTTTTCGTCTTCATACATGTATTCCCTGGTTATGGTGTAAAGGATCACATCGCCGCCAGTGGCAGTATGGAACTGGCGTTTGGCTCCTTCCACGATAGCTTCGACAGGTGTGATTTGCCTCACATCGGATGCATCCACTCGATTATACAGAGTTTTGCGATCAGATAAAGATTTCCGTCAGCACCTCGCCAGCGATGTCCGTGAGCCGGTGGTGTCGGTGTTGTGGAAGTACGTCAGCTTCTCGTGATCGACCCCGAGCAGGTGGAGCATCGTCGCGTGCAGCTGGTCGTGGTGTCGTTCGCCCAGGCGCAGACGCTGTGGTCCGACCTCTTTTTCACCCTCTCTTTCGCCGGACGCGGGTCTGCCCTTTGAAGAAGTACACCCCGGTTGCCTGAGCCGGCGAACTGGGAATGGGTGGAAAGAATCACCTCAAACTATTGCGCTGCAACCCTATTCTTATCCCTGGCCCGATCGAAGGCCACCCGCGGGGGCCGCAGCCCGGCGCCGCCGGACCAACCCGGAGCGTCAGCGACGGGCGTTTGCAGTGCCCGTCGCTGACGCTCCGCGCTAGTGAAGAGCGCCAGCGACGGGTTTGCCCATGACAACGCGCCGCCGGCCGCTATGCTGACGCAAGCCTCCTGATGGAGATTGCCACATGGACTGGACTGCGCTGCGCGACGAGATGCCGGTTACCCGCCGCTGGACGTTCCTCGACCACGCGGCGGTCGCTCCGCTGCCCGCTTGCGTACACCGGGCGATGGTCGAGTGGGCCGACGACCTGGCCGAGCACGGCGTCGCCAACGAGCCGCGCTGGCTGCGCCGGATCGAGGAGGTGCGCGGTCTCGCCGCCCGCCTGATCGGCGCCGACCCGCTTGACGTCGCCTTTGTCAAGAACACGAGCGAGGGCGTCGGCATCGTCGCGGAGGGCTATCCCTGGCGGCCCGGCGACAACCTGATCACGGCCGCGGACGAGTACCCCGCGAACCGCTACCCGTGGATGAACCTGGCGGCGCGCGGCGTCGAGGTCCGCGTCGTCCCGAGCCGCAACGGCCGGTTGCTGCTCGACGACCTGCGCGCCGCCATCGACGGCCGCACGCGCCTGGTAAGCCTCAGCTTCGTCGAGTTCGCGACCGGATTCCGCAACGACCTGGACGCGGTCGGCGCCCTGTGCCGGGAGCGCGGCCTGCACTTCTTCGTGGACGCGATCCAGGGCCTGGGCGTGCTGCCGCTGGACGTGGGCCGCACGCCGATCGACTTCCTCGCGGCGGACGGCCACAAGTGGCTGCTCGGGCCGGAGGGGGCGGGCGTCTTCTATATCCGCGGCGAACTGGTGGACCTCCTGCATCCGGTCGGGATCGGCTGGAACAGCGTTGTTGGGGCGTGGGATTTCGCGCGCATCGACTTCCGGCTGAAACCGCACGCCGGCCGCTGGGAGAGCGGGACGCTGAACGTCGCCGGCATCACGGCGCTCGGCGCCAGCATCGAGTGGCTGCTGTCCCTCGGCATCCCCGCGGTCGCGGCGCGGGTGCTGGAGTTGACCGACTACCTGTGCGAGCGTGCGCCCGCGGCCGGGCTGGAGGTCTTCAGCAGCCGGCGGCCGACCGAGAAGTCCGGCATCGTCTCGCTGACGGCGCCGGGTGTGGACGCACGCCAGGCGGTCAAGCACTGCCGCGACCAGGGGATCGTCATCAACCACCGGGCCGGCCGGCTGCGCGTCAGCCCGCACTGTTACAACACCACCGAGGAGATCGATCGATTTCTGGCAGCGGTCAAGGGTTGTCCGTCCGAGCCCGAAGTATAAGCGCGGGGAGAGACAAAGCTCGTCGCTGGCGTTCCGGGTTGATCCGATGGCCCCGGGCGCACGAAAGGAGGCTCCCATGTCCCCCGAGTCCGGCCACCAGATCGCCGTTTACACCGGCGTCTTCGACCCGGTCCACGTCGGCCATCTCGATCTGATCCGCCGCGGCAGCAGCGTCTTCGACCGGCTTGTTGTCGGCGTTGGCATCAACCCGGAGAAGTCGTCGTTCTTCACAGTCGAGGAGCGCGCGGACCTCGTGCGCCGCGTCGTCGCCCCGTTTCCGAACGTCGAGGTGACGACGTTCGACGGCCTGGCCGTGCATTTCGTCCGCCGGCTCGGCGCCCGCATCATGCTGCGCGGCCTGCGCACCACCAGCGACATGGAGTACGAGTTCACCATGTCGCTGACGAACCTCGCCCTCGACCCGGAGATCGAGACGGTCGTCCTGATGGCCAAGGAAAACTACTCGCACATCAGCGGTACGCTGCTCCGGCAGATTGCGAACCTCGGCGGAGACCTGGAGAAGTTCGTCCCGCCGGAGGTCAAGGCCGCCCTGGAGGCGCGCGTCCGCGAGCGTCAGCAGAGGAAGGAGTAACGCCATGCCTGACCCCGTACTCCCTCGCCCGCGCCCCGACGCGCTCGACCAGTTCCTGCGCGACCAGGCCCGCGCCCTGCGCGGCAAGGACCAGCCGCCGAAGGACCGAGCCGCGTGGGACCGCCGGCGCGGCGAACTGGTCCGGACGATGCAGGCCGCGCTGGGGCCGGCTCCCGCCAAGCCCTGCGACCTGAGCCCGCGCATCCTCGGCACGCTGAAGCGGCAAGGGTATCGCATCGAGAAACTCCTCTTCCAGAGCCGTCCCGACGTGTGGGTGACGGCCAACGCCTACGTCCCCGACGTCAAGGGGCGGGTGCCGGCGGTCCTCGTCGTGCATGGACACTGGCCGGGAGCGCGGCGCGATCCGGTGGTGCAGGCGCGCTGCCTGGGGCTTGTCAAGCTCGGGTTCTTTGCTCTCGCGGTGGACGCCTTCGGTGCCGGCGAGCGCTACACCGCGCCGGCGGTTGGCACCTACCACGGCGCCCTCTATGGCAGCACCCTCTGGCCGACCGGGCACACACTGCTGGGGATGCAGGTGTACGACAACCGCCGGGCGGTGGACTACCTGCGCACCCGGCCGGAGGTAGACGGCGAACGGCTCGGCGTCACCGGCGCGTCCGGCGGCGGCAACCAGAGCATGTACGCGGGCGCCCTCGACGAGCGACTGCGTGCGGTCGTGCCGGTTTGCTCGGTGGGGACGTACAACGCCTACCTGCACGCGGCCTGCTGCGTCTGCGAGGTGCTGCCAGGGGCGCTGCGCTTCGCCGAGGAGGGGGACGTGCTGGCGCTGGTCGCGCCGCGGGCGCTGCTGGTCATCAGCGCCACCAGGGATGCGTTCCAGTTCAGCGTCGGCGAGGCAACGCGCAGCATCGCCCGGGCGCGGCCGGTGTTCCGCCTGCTCGACGCCGACGACCGGCTGCGTCATGCCACCTTCGAGTCGGGGCACGCCTACAACCAGCCGATGCGCGAGGCGATGTACGGCTGGATGACGCGCTGGCTCAAGAACGAGGGGGCGGGCAAGCCGATCGCCGAGCCGAAGCACGAGGTTGAGAAGCCCGAGGCTCTCGCCTGCTTCCCCGACGGCAAGCGGCCGAAGGAGTTCCTCCTGCTGCCCGCCTTCGCTGGCCGCGAAGGCCGCGCCCTGGTCGCTCGATTGAACGCAGTCAAGGCGGACCACGTCGAGGACTGGGACTCGGCGGCGGTCCACATGCGCACGCGCCTGCGCCGCGACGTCCTCGGCGACTTCCCGCCCGCCCCGAAGCCGGCCGCGACTGCGGGCAAGCCCCGGACCGACGGCGCGGTGCGGACCACACCGCTGGTGTTCCACCCCGAGGCCGACCTGCCCGTCCCGGCCCTGCTGCGACAGCGCGTCAAGCAAGAGGACGCGGCGCCGGCCTGCGTGCTGCTGCACCTGGACGGTAAGGGGGCGGCCCTCGACCACCCGCTGGCGGCGGCGCTGGAGACGCGCGGCTGGGCGGTGCTGGCGCCGGACCTGCGTGGCACGGGCGAGACGCGGCGCGCCAACGACGCCATCCGCCAGGCGCCCGACCACACGAGCGCCGAGCACGCCCTGTGGGTCGGACGGCCGCTGCTGGGGCAGTGGGTGCTCGACGTGCAGTGCCTGCTCGACTGGCTGGCCGCCCAGCGCGGGCTGGACCGGCGCCGGTTCGCCGTCGTGGGTGTTGGCCAGGCGGGCATCGTGGCCCTGTGCGCGTCCGCCTTGCTCGACGATCGGGTGACAGCGGCCGCGGCCCTCGGCACGCCCGTCAGCTACATAACGGACCGCGAATACGCGCCAGGCACGCGCATGGGACTTCTCGCGCCGGGCATCCTGCGCGTGGCCGACGTGCCGCACCTTGCCGCCCTGAGCGCCCCGCGGCGGCTGGTGATCGCGGAGGGCGTTTCGCCGCAGGGCAAACGACTGGCGGCGAACGCGCTGCAGGAGGCATTCGCCTTCACCCGCTCGATTTACCGGCTTCACCGCCTGGAGAAGCGCCTGACCCTCGCGGAGACGGCCCGCGTCGAGGACGTGGCGGCCGCCCTGTAGCTGTCCGCGCCGCTCACTCGTCCTGCACCAGGGCGGCGGCGAGGATGGTCATGCGGGCGAACGGGTCGCCCTCGATGGCAGGGGTGAAGGTGAGCAGGATGCCGCGCGTGGCGGGGGTAAACGCGGCCAGTTCCGCCCCGTCTGGTCCAATGTAGCGCGCGCCGCCGCCCGCGGATCGGTAGACCAGCGCCAGGCGACGGCCGTCGGCGTCCCGCAGGACGCCCCCGTCGATCGCGCCGACGTACCGGCCGTCCGCGTCCAGGACGCGCCACAGTCGGCGGCGCCAGCCGGGGCCGTGAATGGTACACAGGTGGGAGGCGTCCTCCGTCTCGTACACCTCCAGCACGCTCGGGAGCAGCCAGCGCAGCCAGCGCGGGCCGGGGGCGGCGCGACGCACGAACCCTACCCGCTCGCCGGAGGCGTCGTCGCGGACCACGCGCGCAGCGCCGCCCACTTCCTCCTGCCCCCAACCGCACAGCAGCAGTCCTTGCCGTTCCAGCATCGGGCCTTCGCCCCCGCGAGTGTTGTTCGGGCGGACGAACGCGCCTCGCACACGAACGTCCTGTCATGCTAACGCGCGCCCGCCGCATCGCCACCGGCCCCGGAGCCTGGTCCGAGGAACACCCTGGAAAAACTGCTGCAACCGGCGGTTGCCTGTTCTTTTTGGGTGAGCTAGAGTTTCGCAACGGAACGAGAATTAACCTCCCGTCCAAGAGCTAGACCCATGCAGTCCATTTGCTGCAGTATCGCTGCGCTCACGGTCGCGTGCATCTTCTACTCGTGGCGCTCGTACCTGGATGCGATGGGACGGCGGGAACGCACCCTGCGCGAGCGCATCACCTACATGCTGTGGGTGGCGGCGAGCCAGGCCCGCTGACGTCATCTTGCAATGGCCGCCGCAGCGATTTGACCGGCCGGCCGACGTGACCTATGTTTCGAGCGTGGGCGTCACGGCAGAGGCTCCGGGAAGAGGCCATCCCCTCCGCGGCGAAGTCCGCCGCCCCTCCCCCGCAACCCCCATTGGTCCGCAAGTCATCCCCGTTGTGCCGCCGGGCGACTCGGTAGTCCGGCGGTGTTGGCCCCGCCTGGGGCCGGCATCCTCCACCGAGACAGGGGTTCTCGTTCGTGCCCCAGCACGGCGAGGCCCCTGTTTTTGTTTTGGGTGTAACCGGCGAGCCGCTCTTCAGCAATAGCAAGCCCTGAGAGCAGTTGCGGCCCGATCGCCAGGAGTGCGACCTGCGCGTGATGTAAAAACCTGTGTCAGTTCTCGATCGGGAAGCCGTAGCGATCGACCTTGGCCCAGAATTGCTCCCATCGCCCTGCCGTGTACGACAACGCTCGCAAACTGAGCACGGCGGCCGCACCCTCCTCCCACCACCTGGTCCCCGACCGGCACAGCCGCATCGTCACCAGCGTCTTGCACGCTGCCTCCGTCACGCCGCTGCCGCTCGGCAACTGCGCCCGCACCCGCCGGGCCACGGCTCGCTTGCCGTGGCTGACGACCCGGCGGATCACCATATGCACCGGGACGACCGCCCGGCTTCAATAGGGCCACGGAGAATTCAGCCCCGGCCGGAATCGTGAGCTAGACTTGCTGCGCCCAGGCGGAACCACGATCCCCGTTGTCCTGCTCCCCGAGGTTTTCGTGCCGTACATCAGCTCGTATCTGGACACGCTCGCCGCCCAGGCTCATTCGGACGGCGGTTGGGGCTACGCGCCCGGCCAGGCGGCGCACCTGGAGCCGACCTGCCTCGCCCTGCTCGCGCTGGCGCTGGAGTCCGACCGTTTCGGCGACGTCAGCCGCGCCGGCCGCGCCGCGCTGGATCGGTGCGCCCAGCCGGACGGTAGCTACCGGCTGGAACGCGGCCGCGCGGAGGCCGTCTGGCCGATGGCCCTCGCTCTGTTCACCCGGGCCGTTCTCGGCGACGCGCCCGCGGCGCTCCGGCCGACCGTCGCCCGGCTGCTCGGCCTCCGCGGCCGCTCGCCCGAAACCACGGGAACGGGCGAGTTGCACGACATCGACCTGAAGCTGATCGGTTGGCCGTGGGCGGAGGGGAACTTCTCGTGGGCCGAGCCGACCGCGTGGGCGTGCCTGGCCCTGCGGCGCGTCGGGCAGGGCGGCCACGCCCGCGTGGACGAGGGGCTGCGCTTGCTGCTTGATCGGGCCGCGGACGAGGGCGGCATCAACTACGGCAACCGCAAGATCCTCGGCCGCCCGACCGAACCCATCCCCGGGCCGACTGCCCTGATGCTGCTCGCCCTGCAGGGCCGCGACCACCCGCGCATCGCCTCGGCGGTGCAGTATCTCCTGAGGCAGACCGCCACTGACGATCTCGAACACCTGTGCTGGATCAAGATTGCGCTGGAGCGGCACCGCGCCCAGCCTGGCGTCGAGGCGGCGCTGCCGGTCCTCGACGAAACCATTGGGAAGGCACACGTCGCGCGGCAGGATGTCAACTGGGTGCGGCCGGCGCCGGTGCGCCAGGCGCTGACCGCCCTCGCCCTGGCCGCCGGAGAGCACAGCGTCTTCCGCTTGCCCGACGCGAGCGCGAGCGCGGCCGAGGCGATTCCGGGGACGCCCGCGGTGCTGCGGAGAAAGTCGCTGGGGCAGCGCTTCGGGGCGTGGTGCCGCGGACTCGCGGTGAAGGCGGCCGGGCAGCTGCGCCAGGTCGGGCCGCAGAGCCCCGTTCACATCGCCCGCGAGAGCGACTACAACGCGGACCTCACCGGCCTGCTCGGGCGCCAGTACGAGAACTTCCGGGCGAAGGTGCCGCTGGCCGGCAAGCGTGTCGTCCTCAAGCCGAACCTGGTCGAGTACCACCGCGGCAAGGTCATCAACACCCACCCGAACTTCGTCGCCGCCGTCATCGAGCTGTGCCGGCGCGAGGGGGCGGCGGAGGTGGTCGTCGCCGAGGGGCCGGGGCACTGGCGGAACGTCGAATACCTCGTCGCGGCAAGCGGGCTGGGCGACGTGCTGCGGCACTGCAACGTGCCGTTCGTGGACCTCAACCACGACGAGCCGGTCAAGGTGCCGAACCTCGGGCGCCTGACCGGACTGGAGCATCTCTACCTGACGCGCGCGGTGCTGAGCGCCGACGTCCTCATCTCGCTCCCGAAACTCAAGACGCACCACTGGGCCGGCGCGACGCTGTCGCTGAAGAACCTGTTCGGCACCCTCCCGGGTATCTGCTACGGGTGGCCCAAGAACGAGCTGCACTGGCGCGGCATCGACAACAGCATCGTGGATATCGCCCTGACGCGGACGCCGGATCTGGCGATCGTGGACGGCATCGTCGGCATGGAGGGGGACGGTCCGCTCAACGGCACGCCGAAGGCCCTCGGGGCCGTCATCATGGGCGCCGATCCGCTGGCCGTGGACGCGACGTGCTGCCGGCTGATGAAGCTCGACCCGGAGCGGATTGCCTATCTCGTGCTGGGCCGGCAGAAGCGCCTCGGGCTCCTCGGCGCCGGCGAGATCCAGCAGCTTGGCGAGACGATCGAGGCGACCAGGCAGCCGTTCGAGACGGTGCCGCACTTCCAGGGTATCTGCGTCGGCCGGTCAGCTTGACGAACCTCCCAGAACCCCCGGGCCGCGGCCCGTGGGCTCTGGCGCAGGTTGTGACGTCCGCCGCGGCGCGATAAGCTGGCGAGCGATACCGATGCGCCCTCTCGCCAGGGAACCTCGTCATGCCAGATAACCCGCTTCGCAACCTCCCTTCCGTCAACGACGTCCTCCAGTACCCGGCCCTCCGCGAACTGGAGGGCCGGCACGCGCACGCACAGATCGTCGCCGCCGTCCGCGCCGAACTCGACGCGACGCGGCGCCGCCTCCGACAGGGCGAACCGCTCGACGGCGCCGCCAGCGGCGCGGCGCTGGCGGTCCGGGCCGCCTCGCGCCTGGAGCAGACCTTCCGCCCGAAGCTTGTCCGCGTCATCAACGCGACCGGCATCGTCCTGCACACGAACCTCGGCCGGGCGCCGGTCGCGGAGGAGGCGGCTCGCGCCGCCTACGACGCAGCCCGCGGCTACCTCAACCTCGAACTCGACCTGGAAACGGGCAAGCGTTCGTCCCGCCAGGTCGCAATCCGCGAGTGGGTCTGCCGGCTCACCGGCGCCGAGGCGGCGACGGCAGTCAACAACAACGCGGCCGCCACCGTCATCGCCCTGCGCGCCCTGTGCGCCGGCAAGGAAGTGATTCTGTCGCGCGGCCAGCTGATCGAGATCGGCGGCAGCTTCCGCATCCCGGACATCCTGGCGGTCAGCGGGGCCACGCTGCGCGAGGTCGGCACGACGAACATCACGCGCCTGGCCGACTACGAGCGCGCCATCGGCCCCAGCACCGCCGCGCTGATGACGATCCATACCAGCAACTACCGCGTTTCCGGCTTCACGAAATCGGTCCCGATCGGCGAGCTGGCGCAGCTGGGTCGCAAGCACGGGCTGAAGGTGATCGACGACATCGGCAGCGGCGCTCTGCTCGACTTCGCGCGGTTCGGCTTCCAGGGCGAGCCGGTGGCGCGCGACAGCATCGCGGCCGGGGCCGACCTGGTGCTGTTCAGCGGCGACAAACTGCTCGGTGGACCGCAGGCCGGCATCCTGGCCGGCAAGAAGGAGTGGATCCAGAAGATCGAGAAGGATCCGCTGATGCGCGCCTTTCGGCTGGACAAGATGACGCTGGCGGCCCTGGAAGCTACCTTGCGCCTCTACCTCAACGAGGCGCGGGCGCTGGACGAGATACCGGGGCTGCGCATGCTCGGTGCGCCGCTGGACGAACTGCGGCGGCGTGCCGAGACGCTCGCCGAGCGGCTGCGCGCCGTGGCCGGGGTAGCGCGGGCGGAGGTGTCGGACGACATCGCCTACGTCGGCGGCGGCTCCCTGCCCGACCAGACGATGCGGACGAGCGTCGTCAGCGTCGAGGCGAGCGCCGTCAGTGACACCCAGCTGGCACACCGGCTGCGCACCGGCAGCCCGGCGGTCATGGGCCGGCTGCGCGACGGCAGGCTGGTCCTGGACGTGCGTACCGTCTTCCCGGCCGACGAGGATGCCCTGGTGGACGCGGTGCGCCGCGCCGCCGTCACCGGCTGACCTCCCGGCTGCGAGCGGAGTGCCGGTTGCACCGGGCGTGCGGGCTGTGCGACCGCGCCCCTCCCCCCCTGGCCTGGCGCGTCGCGGGACGCGCGGAGGCGATGCTGGCCTCCTGCCGATCCTGGGTAGCGTACCGGATCAGGGAGGATTAGTACCGTGTCCACGTTCTACGTGTTGCCGCCGCGTCCGCTGTCGGCGCGGCCCTACGCCGAGTTCCTGCGCTCGCTGTTGCCGGGCCTGAATCCGGCACGAGTGACCTGGGGCGATCTCGCCGAGGCGCTGAACAGTTTGCTCCGCGTCGAGGATGACGTTTACCTGGTCCACCGCGAGGATCTGCCCGAGGGAGAGGATCCGGCCGCGGCGCTGGCCGACGGGTTCGGAGCCGAGCCCGGCGACGAGGTGATTGAGGTTCCGGTCGGGCCGACCACGGTCCGGCGCTGGCGGCTGAGCGTCGCGGCCTGAGCCCGACAGGTCCAGTGCAGGGGCAAGGGAGTTGCTGGGCAAAGCCCACGGGTGGCGCTCCGTGGGCCAAGCCCTCAGCACTGCCCCCACGGAACGTCACCCGTGGGCTTTACCAAAAACCTGCGCACACCGGACCGCTTGTCTCTGTCCCAGTCCGCCCCTTCTTCCCTCCGACCCACGCCGCCCAAATGGCGCTTGCTAACCCGCGCAACGGCCGTTAGCCTGAGTAGATACTTCGCGGCCTATCCGGGCCGGCCCAACGAGGGATCTGGCGATGGACGAAACTCCCCGGGAAGGGGCCTCCCCGAACCCGTGGCAGACAGGCGACGAGGACGCCGCCCGTCAGCTGTTCGACCGCTACGCCGAACAACTCGTGGCCCTCGCACGCCGACGTATCAGCCAGCGTCTCGCCAGCCGGATCGACCCGGAAGACATCGTCCAGTCGGTCTTCCGAACCTTCTTCCACCGGGCCAGGCAGGGTCAGTTCCACCTCGAAGATCCGGACGACGTGTGCAAGCTCCTCGCGCGCATCACGGTCCACAAGACGTTCCGTCAGATCGCGTTCCACAGGCGGGCCAAGCGCGACGCCACCCAGGAGACCGGCCACGGGGGCGACACCCAGGACATGCTGCTCAAGCTGATGGGAGGCGAGCCGACACCCGAGGAGGCGGCCAACTTCCTCGACCTGCTCCAGCACTTTCTCGACCGCCTGGAGCCCGAGCACCGGCGCATTCTCGAGCTGCGCATGGAAGGGCATAGCAACGTCGAGATCGCCGAGAAACTCGGGATCACCGACCGCAAGATCCGCCGTATCATGGAAAAGGTGCGCGAGCAGGCGGGGCAGGAAGGGCTCTCCCCCTCCGCCTGACCCGGCTGCCGTCCCTCTCCGCGCCGGCACGATCCACATCAACCGGCTCGCGTCCCGGTTGGCCGGTTCTTCGTCCCGAACGGGATAATCCAGGCAGAGGCAAGGGGGAGGGTGGGCCAGGGTTCGGTGGCCAGCTCACGGAGCGCCACCCGTGGGCTTGCCACAGAACCCTGGCACGCCATCCCCCTCGGCTTCTGCGATAACCCGCAACGCGCTCCCCCGAGCGTCCCGTCTGCGAGAGAGATCATGCGAACCTCGACCCTGCTCATCGCCGCCTTGCTGTGTCTGACGGCTGCGGCCTCGGCCGTTGCCCAGCCTCCCAGGGACAAGGTTGCGCCGGGCGACAGACGCCCGATCCTGCGCCTGGAGGCCGGCGGGCCGACCAGCAACGTGACCGCCCTCGCGTTCAGTCCGGACGGGCGCACTCTGTTCGCCAGCGGGTATGACAAGGTCGTCCGCGCCTGGGCCTACGACGAGAAGGCGCGCGGATTCGCCTTCCAGCCCGATCACTACTACCGGCCGCCGATCGGGCCGGGGATGCGCGGCGCGATCAACGCCCTCGCCGTCTCGGAAAAGGGCAACCTGCTCGCCGTTGGCGGCCTCGGAGTGCTGCGTCTCGGCTCGAGCCTCGACGACCGGGGCGTTATCCTCGACGCGGCCGCGACGGTCACTCTCGACATGCGCCGGGACGAGGGGGTGATCCACGTCTACGACACCGTCCGGCGGAAGCTCGTGCGAACCCTGCGCGGCCACACCGGCTACCTCCTCTCGCTGGAGTTCGCCCCGGGCGAGGCGCCGGTGCTCGTCTCGGTCGCCCGCGGCCGGGACGCGAAGGACACCCGGGACGTCGGCGAGGTGCTGGTCTGGGACGCCGCTCCCGGCAAGGACGCCGCCGCTCCGCTCGCCCGGGCCGTGATCGACCCGGCCCCGCCCGCCGCCAACCCGGCCCCGAGCGTGGCCGTCACCCGCACCGGCGCCGGCCCGAAGCAGCTGCGGGTCGCCGTGGTCTGGGGGGACAGTGCGCTCCGCGTCTGGAACGTGGCCGGTGCCGGAGAGTTCACGTCCGAGCCGGCCGGGCGGCCGAAGACCGTCGTTGTGCCGCTGCCGGACAAAAAGCACGTCCTGGTCGGCGCGCTGTCGCCCAGGACCAGTAACGCCGGCCAGCTTCAGGTGTGGGACGTGAGCGGCGCCAGGCTTCAGTACACCGGACGCGGAACCAACCTGCTCCCCAGCCGCAACGGCCTGCCCACCATCCCGGCCAGGCTCGCCCTGTTCCCGTCGGCCCCGGGGAAGACCCTCGATCACGTCGCGATCGTGGTCATCGAGCAGGATCAGCGCAACGGCAAGCGGCAGCTGGAGACTTTCCTCCAGGTGCATGCGATCGCTGGCGATGGCACCATCGGCCCGCTCAAGACCCGCGTCCCCCTCTGGAAGGACAGCGCCATCTGGCCCGCCGTGGCGACCACCCCGCGGGGCACCCACCTGGCGGTTTCCGGCAGCGCCGACCACCGCATCCTCGTCTTCTCGATCCCGGCCCTGCTGGCAAACGCCGGCAAGGCCCAGGTGCTGCACAGCGCCGGCTCTTCCGTGGGGAAGATCGAATTCGTCCACCGGCTGGTAGGCAAGAAGCAGCAGGCGGGCCTGCTCCTCGACGTCACGTCCAACCCGCCGGCCCAGCTGGTTCTGAACTTCGCCGCCGACGCCCTCAGCGAGGGGACGAAGGGGTGGACGAAGGACGAGGACGCGAACAGGCAGAAGCTGGCCGGCTGGGGTGTGAAGCAGGGCCAGGACGCGGAGGGAAAGACCCTGGTCGTGACGCGGGGCGGCAAGGCGTTTCCGCCCGAGCCGTTGCGGTTCGGCAAGACGCAGCGGATCGGTCCGCTCGGCCTGCTCCCGCCGGAAGGCAAGCGCGCGACCGCCTTGCTCATCGTGGCCCGCTACGACCCGGAGGCCAACGAACCGCTGCTGGACGTCTACGATGCGTTGCAGGGCGACCTGCTGGCGCGCCTCGCCGGGCATCTCAGTCCGATCCGGTCGCTGACGGTGTCGGCGGACGGCCGGCTGCTGGCAACCGCGGCCGATGACCAGACGGTTCGCGTCTGGAGCCTGACCGAACTCGACAGGATCATCGGCCAGGTCGGCGGAGTGAAGGGGCTGGTGGTCAAGAAGCGGCCCGTCGGCCTGCTGGTGGACGAGGTGCGCAAGGGAAGCCCGGCCGAGGGGGTGCTGCGGCAGGGCGACACGATCCTCGGGTTGATCCAGCCGCGCCGGTTCGCCCCGTTCGCCGAGCCGTATGCCCTGCACAGCGCCTTCTTCGAGCGCCGCCCGGGCATGACCATCACCCTGAGCGTCCGTGGGGCCGACGACAAGGTGACGAACCGCGTTCTGAAGGTCGGGCAGGGGGCGGTCGAGCAGCTGCCGCTATTTTCCCTGTTCCTCACTGAGCCAGGCAACGACGGGCAGCGCCACTGGCTCGGGTGGCACCCGATGGGTTACTACGAGGCCAGCAGCCGCGACGCCGAGCGCCTCCTCGGCTGGCACTTCAACACCGGCCGGCCAGCCGACCCGGTCACGTTCGCGCGCATCGACCAGTACGGCAAGGAGGCACGGAAGAAGGAACTGGTGCGCCAGCTCGTCGCCCACGGGAATCTCGACGAGGCGCTGAAGGCCCTGCAGGCGGCGGAGGCGAAGCGGGAGCGCCCCGACCCGAACCTGCGCGTGCTCGTGGACGGGCGCGAGGTCAGGCCGGGGGCGGACGGCAAGTACCTCGTCCGGACGCGCCGGCCGGAGCTGCACCTGCTCGTGGGCCACTACGAGAGCAAGCAGGGCGACACGCTGGCCTGGCAGCTGAACGGAAGACCGCCGCGCTCGTTCGGCGAGCGGGATGGGGCCGGGTGGTCCGCCCAGGTCGAGCTGCCCGACGGTCCGGACCACACCCTGCAGGCCCTGGTCACCCTGAGCGGGGAGAAGGTCGCGCACCCCTCCCCTCTGCTTCCCCTGCTCTACCAGCCGCCGGCCCCGACCCTGGAGTTCGCCGGCGCGCCGACCGGAACGGTGAAGGAGAAGGCGTTCCCGCTGGAGCTGACCCTCCGCCCGGGAGCGGACGGTGTCCCGGTCCGGGTCACGGTCACTCAGGAGGTGAACGGGAAGAAGAAGGCGATCCGCGCGCAGACCTACCCGGGCAAGGTGCAGAAGGTGTCCGTACCGATCGCACTGGAAGCGGGTCCGAACCGCATCGAGGTGGTCGCGACGAACGAGAAGGCCCACCCGAAGTACCCGGCCCGCGAAACCGACCGGCTGAGCCTCCGCCGCACTTACGAGCAGGTCGTGCTGAAGAGTCCGACCATCGTACTGACGTCGGTAACGCCGTTCGAGGGCGGCGACCCGCAGATCCCCGAGACGATCCAGCCGGGGCGGACCATGCTGGTGGAGGGTCCGAAGGTTCTTATCAAGGGAACTGTCACCGCTCCCCAGGCTCTGAGCGCGGCGAGCTGGCAGAACGTCGCGTCCGGCGGTAAGGGTACGCTCGCGCAGCTCAAACCGGGGCTCAAGAAGATCGAAATCCATGAGGTGGTGCCCCTGGTCCCGGGCGTGCAGACCGTGCGGTTCC
The DNA here is from genome assembly GCA_020847555.1 of Gemmataceae bacterium. Next base: position 51,563 of record JADLBT010000169.1, on the reverse strand, counting down.
GGGCCGCGACCCCCGACAGCAAGGAACAGATCGAGGCCCTCACCCTCTTCTACCGGCCGCGTCTGCCGCGCGTCGTGCTGATGCCTGTGCCGACCGTGTACGGGACGGTGGCGCCGACAACCAAAATCGATGTCGCGGGCAAGCTGTACTGGCCGAAGGACTCACCGCGAAACCTTCCCCTGAAGGCGACGGTACTCGTCAACCGCCAGCTGGCCGACGCGACTGCGCTGCTCGACTCGAAGAGCGGCACCGTCACCGCCAAGGGGGTGAAACTGCAACCGGGTCCGAACTTCGTTCAGGTGCTGGTGTCGCACGACAGCGCGAAGATCCCGTCGGAGTGGGCCGGCGACCCGCAGACCGGCTACCTTCACGCGCTCTACCTGCGGCCGCCCCAGATGAAGGCGGTGCAGGCGGCTCAGGCCGGCAACCGGCCAGAGGTGGTCTTGACCGCCGTGGTGCAGTCCGCCACCCCGCTGGTGGCCGACCGGACCACCGTCCATGTGAACGGCGAGCCGCCGCGCGGCTTCAAGGTCATGCCGCCGAAGGCGGACGCCGAGAAGCACCTGTGGCGGCTGGAGGTGCAGGGGGTCGCGCTGCCGGCGGAGGAGAACCAGATCGAGGTCTGGACCCACAACGAGGACGGCGACTCGCTCAAGCCGGGGGTGGCGAAGTTCGAGTTCCAGAAGCCCAGGCCCAGGCCGGGGATCGCGGTCCTCTCCCCGGCCGGAGCCGCCCGCACCCTCCTCGACCGGGAGGTGAAGGTGACCTTCCGCGTCACGCTGCCGCAGCCGCCGAAGAAGGTCGAGGTGTGGCGTCAGGGCGAGGCGCAGGCGGTCCCGCACGTCGGCCCGAAGTCGATCGGCGACAACCTTTACGAGTACGAGGCGACCGTCCCGCTCCAGTGGGGCACGAACGTGGTGCAGATCCTGGCCGAGAGCGACGGCGGGGAGCGCGGCGAGAGCCGGCTGACCGTCAACGCGGTCGAGAAGCCGGTGCAGATCGAGGTGGACCGGCTGACCGCCGCGGCCGCGAACGGCAACTCGGTCACGCGCCAGGCGGGCGTCGGCGCACTGCGGTTCGCCCCGGCGCCAGAGCCGGTGGTCTGGGTCCACGGCACCGTGCGCTCGTTCGGCCAGGGCAACCAGCCGGCCGGCACCCCCAGGCTGCAGCTGCGCGTCAACGGCTTCCGCCAGCCCGAGGTGGAACTGGGCGCGCCGAAGCAGGTGGAGGGGGGGACCGAGCGGACGTTCAGGGCGCCGGTCGTGCTCAACGCCCCGCAAGGGAACAAGATCGACCTGTCCCTGCCGCAGCTGGTGGTCCGGGAGGACGCGCGAACGGAACTGGTGCTGGACTGTGCGAAGCCGCGCGCCCGGCCGCTGGTCCATGTCGTCATCGTGGCGCCGCTGAAGAGCGACGCGACGACGATGCGGGAGAAACTCGGCAAGGCTCTGGTCCCACTTGAGGCGGCCGGCGTGCTGACGACCCAGTTTTACCCGCCGCTGACCGAGGACGACCGGCGGAGCGACGTCTTCAGCCAGCTGCTCCGCATCCGCGACGCGATCCGTGCCCGTGCCGCCGGGAAAGTGACGACGAACGATCTGGTTCTGTTCTACTTCCAGGGGAAGGCAAGCGCGAAGGGTGAGCAGCAGTTCTTCTGGATGCCGGACTCGCGCGGCGGCCGCTACCTGGCGGACACGGCCCTCGACCTGGCCCTGGTCGCCCGCGAGTTTGGCGGGTTCCTGGGAGCGCAGGCGGCCCTGCTCGACGTGGCCCCCCAGGACGCCCCGGGCACGGAGGCGGTCCCGAAACCCGGCCTGGCGTGTTCCGAGTGGACCAGCGGCTACCGCTTCGCACTGCTGCGCCACCGCTGGCTGGGCAAGGCGGGCGACAACGGCAATGGGCGCTTGCTGGAACAGCTGCCTGGGGCGCTGCCGAAGGCGGAGGGGCTGCGCGACCTGGTGGGGGTGCTCTGCGAGCTATTCCACAAAATGCCCAAGTCGGCGCAGGCCCTGAGCCGATACGACTCTCATCTTCCGCGCAACCTGGACATCCGCTTCCGCCGGGGAGTGAGGAGTGAGGAGTGAGGCGGTGAAGCCCCGGGGTCGCCTGTGGGCCAGGCGTCAGGGAACTGGTCCACGGGGTGCCGCCCGTGGGCTTTCCCTTCTCACTCCCTCCTCCTCACTCCCCGCTCGCATCGGGGTTGACGGTCGGCGGGGGACCGCTATACTTCCGCCCCTTTCCCTGCCCGGGATGGCAGGCGTGGACAGGCTCGGCCCGAGGTCAGGATGACACGGCGTACGGGACACAGGATTGTTGCTGCCTGGGTGTGTGCCGGCCTGTTGTCGGGGTGTTCGCTTGTTGACTTCAAATCCCTGTCGTGGGGTAAGAAACCCGACCCGGCCAGGGAGATCACCAGGCCGGAGGTGCGCGATCAGCCGCCGGCCGGGGCCGGGGTTGACGACCCGCAGGGTATGGGTGTCGCTGCCGTCGGCGGGATGACGAGGTCGCACTCGCCCTACAGCCCCACCGTCAACCGTCTCCTGAGCCCGGGTCCGCGGACCGACCCGCGCATCCTCCAGGCGATCGAGCGCTTCCCGGACGCCCCGCCGGTTCCCGATCCGGCGCCGCCGCAGAACGCCCCGCCGCCGTTCTACCCGGTTGCCACCCACGTCGAGCCGCAGCCTGCCCTCGTGCCGCCGGAGCCGAAGGAACCCCTGGTGGTCGCGCTGGACTGCCTGCTCAAGGACGACCTGAAGAAGGCCGAGGCGGTGCTGGCCGAACTCCAGGACAGCGACGGGGCGATCAAGCGGGTTCTGCTGGCGCTGCGGGATCTGAACAGCAGCAAGGGCCAGCCGTCGCCCGAGGAACTCGCCGTCGTCCTCGGCCACCTGCAGGACGGCCTGCTGGCGCTGCGGTTGCGCTCCCGGCTCGTCATCCAGCACATGTGTTTCTGCGAGCAGATCGACGGCTTCAAGACCTACAAGGAAGTCCCGAAGCAGCATCGGTTTCAGGCCGCGTGCGAGGTCCGGCCGGACCAGCGACTGCCGGGGGAGCGGGTGTTGCTCTACGTCGAACTCCGCAACGTCGGGCTGCGCAACGTCGGGACGGCCGCGTCCGGCCCGTGCTACGAGATGCGGCTGCGGAGCAAGGTGGAGATCAAGGAGAAGGGGGCCAGCGGCCGGAGCTACAAGTACGACCTGAAGGCCCAGACGCGGCCGCTGCGCAGCCCGAATCTGTTCAGTGAGTGCTACCACAGCTACAGCTTCTACGTCCCGCCGATCCCGCCCGGGGAGTACAGCCTGATCCTGCGGGTCTGGGACGAGAGTACCGACCCACCGCGCCCGCCCGCCGTGGCCGAGGTTCCGTTCGTCGTCGCGCCCAACGCTCTGTGCGGGAACTGAACGGCCCTGCACCGGCCCTTCCGGGCCGCGGGGTGTCCAGCGCGGGCGCTTGCACGAAAACCTTCTTGCATGGAGGATCACCAGCGGCGCGGGAAGGGTATTCGTTGTGTGCGGGGAACTTCATCCGGCCGGGACTTCGCCTTGTAAGCCGCGCGCCAAGCCACTACACTTCCCTTTTTGCGGCTCGCGTGCCGCTTTCGCCCGTGGCGAAGGAACCGCACAGAATGCATTACGATCCCACCAACCCGCTCATCGTGCAGGGGGATCGCACGGTCCTGGTCGAGGTCGATAACCCGCGCTATGCGGAAGCACGGGATGCCCTGGCTCCCTTCGCCGAGTTGGAAAAGAGCCCCGAACACATCCACACCTACCGGCTCACCCCGCTCTCCCTGTGGAACGCCGCCGCCGCCGGCCTGACGGCCGAGGCGATGGCAGACGTGCTGCGCCGGTACAGCAAATTCCCCATTCCGGGGAACCTGATCACCGACATCGCCGAACTGGTCGGGCGGTACGGGCGCGTCAGGCTGGAGCGCGACGGCGCGCGCCTGCGCCTGGTCTGCGCCGACCGCCCGCTGCTGGAGGAACTGGCCCGCCAGCCGAAGGTGCGCGACTACCTCGGCGAACGCCTCGCGCCGGACAGCTTCGCCGTCGAGGCGGCCTTCCGCGGGGTGCTCAAGCAGGGCCTGATTGCAGTCGGCTACCCGGCCGAGGATCTGGCCGGGTACACCGAGGGCGCCCTGCTGCCGCTCGGCTTGCGGCGGGTCACCCGGGCCGGCCTGCCGTTCCAGGTGCGCGACTACCAGCGCGAGGCGGCCGACGTCTTCTACGCTGGCGGTGACGTCCGCGGCGGCAGCGGCGTCGTGGTCCTCCCGTGCGGGGCTGGCAAGACCATCGTCGGTATCGCGGCGATGGCCCTGGTCCAGCGCAACACCCTGATTCTCACCACGAGCATCACCGCCGTCAAGCAGTGGAAACGCGAGATCCTCGACCGCACCGACCTGGCCGAGAAGGACATCGCGGAGTACACGGGGGAGACGAAGGATCTCGCCCCGGTGACGGTCGCGACGTACCAGATCCTCACCCACCGGCCGGACAGGAAGGAGGAGTTCCCCCACTTCAAGCTGTTCGACCAGCGCGACTGGGGGCTGATCGTCTACGACGAGGTCCACCTGCTGCCGGCCCCGGTGTTCCGGGTGACGGCGAACATCCAGGCGCGGCGCCGTCTCGGCCTGACGGCCACGCTGATCCGCGAGGACGGGCGTGAGGAGGACGTCTTCAGCCTGATCGGGCCGAAGAAGTACGACGTGCCGTGGCGCGAACTGGAGACACGCGGCTGGATCGCCGAGGCGAACTGCACCGAGGTGCGTGTCGCTCTGCCCGAGCCGCTGCGCATGGAGTACGCCGTGGCCGAGTGGCGGAACAAGTACCGGCTCGCCAGCGAGAACCCGGCCAAGGACGAGGTGGTCACGCGGCTGCTGGAGAAGTACGCCGACAAGCATGTGCTGATCATCGGCCAGTACCTCAAGCAACTCCGCCAGATGCAGAAGCGGTTCGACATCCCGATCATCACCGGCCAGACGCCGAGCAGTGAGCGCGAGGTGCTGTACGACCAGTTCCGCAAGGGCGAGATCAAGCAGATGATCCTGTCCAAGGTGGGGAACTTCGCCATCGACCTGCCGGACGCGAACGTGCTGATCCAGGTGTCGGGGACGTTCGGGTCGCGCCAGGAGGAGGCGCAGCGGCTGGGGCGCATCCTGCGGCCGAAGGCGAACGGCGAAACAGCCCACTTTTACACGCTGGTGACGCGCGACACGCGCGAGCTGGACTTCGCGCACCACCGCCAGCTGTTCCTGACCGAGCAGGGCTACAGCTACAGCATCCTCGACGCCGCCGACGTCGTCGGGCAGCCCGAGCCCCTCGCGGCCGAGCCGGCCGTTCGCTGACCGCCATCCCGTGGGCGCACATGGAAAAGGCACGCATCCCCGTGAAGCTGCACCGCCGCGTTTGTCTGATCCGGACCGAGGACGCGGTCCTGGCAGAGGAACTGCTCGCCAGCCGCAAGCTGGCCCAGGACGTGGTCGGACGATTGACGGACCGGGTTCTGCTCGTGCGCAGCGGTCGCGCGGACGCCGTGGTGCAGGAGTTGCAGCGCATGGGCCACACGCCCGCCGTGATTTAAGAGATTCAACCGGCGCGGGAGGCCCGCGGATCTCACTCCGCGGGCCGCTCGCGCCTCCCGCGTGCCAGGTCGCACCCTGCAATGCCGCCGCTCGATCCCGCCGTCTGGTCCGACCGCCTCCGGCGCACCCTCCTGCGCTACGACGAACCGCTGTTGCGCCAGGTCGCCGCCCGCCTGTTCAAGCCGCGCAACCAGTGGCCAGCCGACGAGCTGAGTCAGCGCAGCATCGCGACGCTGCAGAACGCGCCGGTCCTCGACCGCCGCCTCGCCGATCTCGAACCGGCCTGCCGGCAGGTACTCGCCCTGATCGGCCACAGCCGGCAGGCGCGCTGGCCGGTCGGCAGCCTCGTCGAACTCCTCGTCACCCTCGGCCAGCCCGACGGACTGCAACCGATCCTTACATTGCTCCGGGCCGGCCTGCTGTACCCGGACTTCGGGCTCCCGGCCACGGACGACGGCGAGTCGGCGCCGGCTGCGGCCCGCCTGAAGGACTTCGAGGCGTGGCTGACGCTCAGCGATGGCGGGCGGCCGGTCGTGTTCGCCCACCCGTTCGTCACCTCGCGGCTCACGTGGGAGGCTCTCGCCCTGCCCGGGTGTCCCGGCGCCGCCTCCCTCCCGGGTACAGTGAGCGCCCAGGAGGCCGACGGGCTGGACTGGCCGCTGCGGCTGGCGGTGCTGGGGCAGCAGGTGGCGGCGCAGCCGGTGCGGCGGACCCAGCAGGGCGGGTTCTTCAAACGCGACCTGGAACGACTCCGCACCGACCCGCTGCTCAATGCCATCCCGCCCGACAGTCTCGCGACCGTCCCGGATGTGGGATTGCTCGCGGTGGAGTTGGCCGTCGCCGACGGGCTGCTGCGCGAGGCCGACGGCGAGCTGCACGCCGGGCGCGAGTCAACGAGTGGGGAGGAAGGACTGCCGGCGGTGGTCGCCTCGCTGTGGGCGGCCCTGCTGCGCATCGAGGTGTGGAATGTCTGCGAGGGGCAGGCCGCCGGCCGGGTGCCCGGCAACCCATACCCAACTGTGTACCTGTCGGCGCTGCTCCTGCTCGGCCAGCTGACCGGCGGCCAGTGGGTCCGGCCGGAGGCGCTGGAGGGCTGGCTGCGCGAGCGGCATCCGTACTGGGAGGGTAACCGCAGCGCGAAGGCCGGCACTGGCTGTGGGGTCGGGCCGTTCCTGCTCGGGCTGGCGTATCAGCTGCGGCTGGTGCAGGCCGCCCGGGACGCCGACGGGGCGTGGGTGGTGCGCCTGGCGCTGCTCGGCCGCTGGCTGGTCGGGCAGGAGGAGCCGCCGGCGCTCGCCGGGTTCCCGCAAACGCTCCTGGTACAGCCAAATCTGGAGATTCTCGCCTACCGCCAGGGACTGACGCCGGCGCTGGTCGCGCAGCTGTCCCGGCTCGCGACGTGGACGGGGCTCGGGCCGGCCTGCACGCTCCAGCTGCAGCCCGAGAGCGTCTACCGGGCTCTGGAGGCGGGCGAGTCGTTCGAGACGATCCTGCAGGCACTGAACCGCCACGGCATGAAGCCGGTGCCCGACCCGGTCATCAACTCGCTGCGCACCTGGGCGAACAAGCGCGAGCGCATCCAGGTCTACGGTGCGGCCGCCCTGTTCGAGTTCAACTCGCCGGAGGATCTGAACGAGGCACTGGCGCGCGGTCTGCCGGCGGTGCGTCTGTCGGACCGGCTGGCGGTGGTGGCGCGGGAGAGCGACATCGAGTACCGCCACTTCCGGCTGACGGCGACGCGCGACTACACCCTGCCGCCGGAGAAGTGCGTCGAGGTCGAGTCGGACGGGGTAACGCTCGGCGTGGATGCGTCGCGCTCCGACCTGCTGGTCGAGACGGAGGTGCGCCGGTTCGCCGAGCCGGTCGAGCGGCACGCGGCTAACGGCCGGCGCTACTATCGGCTGACGCCGGAGACGGTGGCGGCGGGCCGGGAACAGGGGCTGACCCCGCAGGCGCTGGAGGCGTGGTTCGTGCAGCGCGGCGGGCAACCGCTGCCGCCCGCGGCCCGCCTGCTGCTCGCCGGACCGCACGTCCCGCCGCTGGAGATGCGCCGGCTCCAGGTGCTGTACGTCCCGACCGCCGAGGTGGCCGACGGGCTTCAGCAATGGCCGGGGACACGCGCCCTGATCGAGGGGCGTCTGGGACCGACGGCGCTGGTGGTGGCGGAGGAGAACACGGCGGCGCTGCGCGAGCGGTTGCACTCGCTCGGGATCCGGCTGGGGTCGGGGAGGGAGGAGTGAGGCGAGAAAGCCCACGGGTGGCATCCCGCGGGTCAAGGCTCCAACCCTACGCCCACGGGACGCCACCCGTGGGCTTGTCCCGCCTCACGCCCTGCTCCCTCCTCCCTGGTCCTGCTTCCGGAGCACGCCGCCGTCTTCGAGAATGGTCCAGAGCTGGTCCCAGACGTCCTCCGGTTGCGGGTCGTTCGGGTTGCCCCGAGCCCACGCTGCGGCCACCGCCCGCAGACACTCCACCGCCTCGTCGCGCACCGCCTCGGAACGCTCGGCGCTGAGCTTTCCCGCGGCGGCTTTCGGCCTGGCCGCGCCGGGGGTGCGGCCCGCGGCGGCATCAAGCGCCTCGTTGCACAGCGCGTCGGCGCGGCCGTTCTGCTCGCGCCGGACGTGGCGGAACGTCACCGACTCGAACTCGGCGCAGTGAGCGCGTGCGTCCTCGTAGAGCGGCCGCAGACCCTCATTCTTGACCTTGTACTTGCCGGTCATCTGGTTGACCATCAGCTCGCTGTCGCTCAGCACGACCACCCGGCGGGCGCCGAGCTTCGCCGCGTGTTCCAGGGCGCGGACGACGGCGGTGTACTCGGCCACGTTGTTTGTCGTCTGGCCGAGGACGCCCTTCACCTCCAGATCCGGGGCGCCGTCGCGGTGGATCACGTAGGCGAACGCGGCCGGGCCGGGGTTGCCGCGCGCCGCGCCGTCGGTGTGGATGGTGAACGCGCCGTCCTGGCTCATGATCGGCCTCGTGGGGGAATGTTCGGGTGTCGCGTGTCAGGATTGTAGCGCCGGCGCGGCGCCCGAGTCAACCGCGGTCGGTTGACGCCAGGCGCGCCGCACCGATAAGGTAACGAAGGCTGACCGCAACGAACCCCTCGAAGGACGCTGCGTGACCGCGCCGACCGAGCCGCGCTTGCTGATCCTGGAAACGTCCGTCGCCGCCGCCGTGGTGGCGCTGGCCGAGGGGCCGCGCGTCCTCGGGACGCGCCATCTGGACGAGGCGCGCCGCCACGCCCGCGATCTGGCCCCCGCCGTCCGCGACCTGCTCGCCGCACAAGGCTGGCGCCCGCGCGATCTGCACGCCGTCCTGGTCAGCCGCGGGCCGGGCAGTTACACCGGGCTGCGCGTCGGCATCATGTCCGCCAAGGCGCTCGCCTACGCCACCGGCTGCGCCTTGCTCGCCCTCGATACCTTCGCCGCCATCGCCCTGCAGGCGCCGGCGGCGGCGCTCGCCCTGTTCGTGCTGGCCGATGCGCAGCAGGACAAGGTCTACCTGCAGCGCTTCCGCCGCGACGCCCCGGGCGCCGAGTTGACCCCGGTCGCGCCGGTAGGGATCGAGTCGGTCGGCGCATGGCTTCCCACATTGCCGGAAGGAGTCTGGGTGACCGGACCGGGGCTGCGCAAGCACGCGGGCCGACTGCCCCCGACCGCGCACGCGGTGCTGCAGGAGGACCGCACGCCGCGCGTCGCCAGCCTGCTGCGTCTTGGCCTGGCGCGCGTCCAGCGCGGCGAGCGCGACGACGTCTGGGCAGTCGAGCCGCTTTATCTGCGCCCCAGCTCGGCCGAGGAGCAGTGGGAGAAGCTGGGAAGGTAGGAAGTATGAAAGCCCACGGGTGACGCCCCGGGGGCTTGAGCGGTGGAAGTGTGCTCAGGCCGCGTCGAGTGCCTGGAAGTAACGCAGCTCGGCGAGGATCTCGCACCTGAGCACGCGCTCCATGTCTTCGAGCGCCCGCGCCAGCGGGGCGCCGTCCACGACGCGGTGATCGAACGTGAGGTGGACGTCAACCGATCCGTCCGGCCGGAAGACGCCGTAACTGAGGGTCGTCGTCACCGGCGAGGTGATCTCGTGCAGGGCAGCCCCCGCGTTGCTCACCGTGCTCACCCCGAACGTCCCCAGCAGGCGGGCCCGCCGGTGGCCGGACAGGCTCAGCCCGGCCCACCAGAGCAGCCGCCGCACCGGCCGCGGCAGCCGCGTCACCCGGCGCATCCGCCGGTACAGCGGCAGGGAGTCGAGCGGCGCTTCCTTGTAGCGCCGCAGGCCGTCGTCGATGGCCTGCAGCCCCTGCTGGTGCGGGGACCGGAAGTGGGCGAAGAGGATCATGTCCTCGTCGTCGAGACGGCGCTCGACCGCCACCGACGCGACGCTGTGCGGGTGCTCGTACAGGTGCGGCCACGGGAACGGCATGTAGACGCGCCGCAGTTCCGGCCGGGCCGCGGCGACGAAGGAGTACGCCTTGAGGAAGATCGCCAGCCAGCTCGGCCGTGGGCACGCGGCCTGACGCGCCGCGACGAGGGGTGCCAGCTCCATGCGCCGTCGCAGGGCGGCGTGCGGGACGTGGCGCGAGGCGTGCATCAGGTCGCAGATGAACCGGCGCCCGTGCGAGAGCGGCAGGTTCCGTCCAGCCGGTTGAGTCATCTCTGTCCCCGTGTCGAACCCAGAAGGGAGCGCGCCGCCCGAGCCGCCTCGTGTGGGGCCAGGGGATTGTTGTGGCAAGCCCACGGGTGGCGTCCCGTGGGCCAGGTCTCCAGCACTCGGCCCACGGGACGCCACCCGTGGGCTTTACACAGCAGATCCCTCGCCCCGGCCCTAATCCCACTGGTCGTCGCGGGCCGGGGCGTTGCGCCGGGCGGCCGGCCGGTGTAGCGGGGCCAGCCCGCGCAGCTCGTCGGCGATCGGACCGTTCAGTACCGCCTCCAGGTCGGCCAGCGCCCGGGCCACGATGGCTCCGTCCAGAACCCGGTGGTCGTAAACGAGGCGCACCGTCACCCGGCCGCGACGCGAGATGACGCCGTAGTTGAGGGTCGTCGTGAGCGGCGACAGCGGGTGCAGGGACTCGCAGCCGAGGGACGAGTAGACGCTGACGCCGAATGTGCCGAACTGCCGCGCCCGGCGGTAGCCGGAGGTGTTGAGGAGGGTCCACCACGCCAGGCGCCGGAGCGGCCACGGCAGCCGCGTCAGCCGGGCGATGCGCCGGAACAGGCCGATGCGCTCGATCGGTTCGTCGCGGTAGTGACGCAGCGCCCGGTTGAGCTTGAGCAGCGGCTGCTTCTCCGGCGCGCGCAGGTGCGCAAACAGGACCGCGTCCTCCCCTGCCCACTGGCGGCCGATGGCGACCGACGCGACACTGTGCGGGTGCTCGTACAGCCGCGCCCACGGGAAGGGCAGGTACGCCCGGCGCAGTTCGGGCCGGTTGGCGGCGACAAGCGCGTACGCCTTCGTGAAGAGGGTACACCAGCTCGGCCGGTGCAGCGCCTCGTCGCGGACCTCCGCCACCGCTGCGAGGCTCATGCGCCGCTCGACCGGCACGGTCGGCACGCGCACCGCGAAGTGGAGCAGGTCGGCGATGAAGCGCCGCGGCGGCGACAGCGGCAGGTTGCGCCCGCGGGGGGAATCCATCCTTGCGCCCCGTCAATGGCCCACGGCCCCGGCCGAGATGGCGGGCCGAACGTGGCGTATATTGCGGAACCGTCCCGGGAAATGCAACGTCAATCCGGCCCCGGCATCAGCCACGAGCAGGGGATCTGAGGTGAGATAGGCAGACAAGGAAAGCCCACGGGTGGCGCCCCGTGGGCCAGGTCTCCAGTACTTCGCCCACGGGACGTGACCCGTGGGCTTTCCGGGAATTTCTCGGCTTGACGGCGGCGGTTACAATGACAGCAGTCCGGCCCCACTGATCAGATAGCCAGGAGTGCCCCCATGACGCGGTTCTGGAAACACTTCATCAGCAACGGCCCCGGTCCCGACCACGAACCGACGCCGTCCGACCCGATACCCCCGGAGGAACTCGAAGCCCTTGACGCCTACTCGCGTTCTGTCGTGCGTGTCGCCGAGGCGCTGCGCCCCGCCGTCGTCAACCTCCGGGCCGGCCGCCAGGGGTCTGGGTCCGGCATCCTGTTCACGCCCGACGGCTTCCTGCTCACCAACGCCCACGTCGTCCGCAACCACGAGCGCGTGCGCGTCCGCCTGTCCGATGGCCGCGACCTCGCCGGGCGCCTGGTCGGCGCCGACCCGTGGACCGACCTGGCGGTGGTGCAGGCGGAGGAATCGGCCCTCCCGCACGCCGAGCTGGGGGACTCGACGAAGCTGCGCGTCGGCCAGCTCGTCGTCGCCATCGGCAGCCCGCTGGGGTTCGAGTCCACCGTGACGGCCGGCGTGATCAGCGCCCTGGGCCGCACCCTGCGCAGCACCAGCGGCCACCTGGTGGACAACGTCATCCAGACCGACGCCGCCCTCAACCCGGGCAACAGCGGCGGGCCGCTGGTGGACAGCCGGTGCCACGTCATCGGCATCAACACGGCCGTCATCACGCCGGCCCAGGGGATCTGCTTCGCCATCCCGATCAACACCGCACGCCACATTCTGCCGCAGCTGATAGAGCACGGGCGCGTGGTGCGCGGCTACCTGGGACTGCACGGGCGCAACGTTCCGCTGGCGCTTCCCCTGGCGCGTCTCCACAACTTCCAGCAGGCCGGCGCCGTCCAGGTGCAAGCGGTCGAGCCGGGCGGACCCGCCGAGCAGGCCGGCATTCTTGAAGATGATCTGATCGTCGCACTCGGAGAGACGCCGGTCACCACGGTGGACGACTTGCACAAGCTGCTGACGCAGCTGCCGGTCGAGATCCCGACGGACGTGGTGCTGCTGCGCGGCCAGCGGCGTCTGGAGCGTTTCATCGTGCCGACGGAGTATCCGCACGCGGTGCCGTGATCCGGACGGCGGGCGCCAGTCACTTCTGCCGTCTCAGGTACAGCTGGCGGCCGCACGCGGCGGCGCCGATGAAGCCGGCGTCGCTTCCGAGGCGGGCGTAGACGATCTCGGTCCTCGCGGCGGGGACCGGGAACGCCATTTCGTGGACGTGCCTGCGAATGCGCTCCAGGAACGACGCGCCGGCCGCGATCATGCCGCCGGCGTAGGCGACCATGTCCGGGTCGATCGTGTGCATCATGTTCATCGCCCCGACCGCCAGGCAGAACGCCGTCTCCTCGACGATCCGTTCCGCCAGCGCATCGCCCGCGGCGGCGGCGTTAAAGACGTCGCGCGACGTCAGCTCGCCCTGCTGGTGAAGTAGCTCGCCCAGCGAGGATTTGCCCCCCTCCTTCGCCAGGGCCTCGACGGTCCGCTTGACGACTGACATGGCGCTGGCGTATGCCTCCAGGCAGCCCCATCGACCGCACCCGCATCGGCGCGGCTGGGTCATCTCGATCTTCGTGTGCCCGACCTCGGCGCCGTGGCTGTGGCGCCCCTCAACGATCAGGTCGTCGAGGATGATCCCGCACCCGATGCCGGTCCCCAGGGTGAACAGAACCATGCTGCGCGCCTCCTTGCCGGCGCCGTAGCAGTACTCGCCGTAGGCCGCAGCGTTGGCGTCGTTCTGGAACGCGGTCGGCAGCCCGAACCGATCGTGGATGAACTGCCGCACGGGCACGTTGCGCCACGGGTACAGGTTGGGCGGATCGAGGATCAGCCCGGCCGGGATGTCCATCGTGCCGGGGGTGGCGACACCGATGGCGGCGATCTGGTCCATGCCCAGCCCGGCGGCGCGCACCGCCTCGCGGATCGTCTCGCACATGCGCTCCAGGCCGAATTCCTGTCCGCGCTGGGCCTCGGTCGGCAGGCTGACCGCACTGAGAACGGCGCCGCCGTCGTCGATCACCCCGCCCTTCATGCTCGAGCCGCCGACGTCGAGGCCCACCCAGTTCAACGGTGCCATGTTCGCTCGGGAGAGAGAATGCGGTAGGGCGGCCCATCCCGGCCGCTGGGGGGATCCTATGGGCGCGTGCGAGGGGGTGCAATGGGCGCAATAGGGAAGTGACAGAGCAACAGGGTGGTGAAGAAGGACCACGGGCCGCGGCCTGTGGGCTTCAGGGCAAGACTGCCCTCGCTCCAATGCGACCAGCGCTTATAATGCGGCCCGGCCTGGGATCGTCGGTCGAGGGAGCAACGGCATGTTCCAGCGGTTCAACCATCGTGCCGGTCACTACGCCCTGCTGCTGACAGTGGGGACGGCCCTGTTCCTGGTCAACCTCGGCGGCGCCACCCTCTGGGACGTGGACGAGGGGCGCAACAGCACCGCCGCCTACGAGATGCTGGAGTCGGGCAACCACGTCATCCCGACCTTCAACGGCGCCCTGCGCAGCCACAAGCCGGCCCTGCTGTACTGGCTGCAAATGGCGGCCTACGCCGTCCTCGGCGTCAACGAGTTCGCGGCCCGCCTGCCCTCCGCCCTTGCCGCCCTGGTGTCGCTGCTGGTCGTCTACGAGCTGGGCCGGCGCCTGTTCGGCGCGCCGACCGGGCTCCTCGCGGGCGTGGTGCTGGGGAGCACGGTGATGTTCCCCGCCGCCGGCCGCTTCGCCAACCCGGACGCCCTGCTCTGCCTGTTCGTCCTGCTCACCCTCGCCTGTGCCTGGCGCGCGTTCGACCCCGGCGCCGCCCGCATGTCGGCCGGGTGGGCGGCGCTGGCCGGGGCCGCCGCCGGGCTCGCCGTGCTGGCCAAGGGGCCGAGCGGGCTGTTGCTGCCCGAGGCGGTCCTCGTCGTCTTCCTGGCCTGGTCCGGACGGTTACGGATGCTCTGGGACCGGCGCGTGTTGCTCGGCTTCCTCACCTTCGGGCTGGTGGCGCTGCCGTGGTACGTCTGGGTCGGCGTCGATACCAAGTGGCAGTTCCTGCGCGAGTTCCTGCTGACGCACAACCTCGAACGCGCCCTGACCCCGATGGAGAACCACGGCGGGCCGCCGTACTACTACGTGCTGGTCTTGCTGGTGGGGTTTGCGCCGTGGTCGGTGTTCCTGGGGCTCGCCGTCTGGTTCGGCGCGTGGTCCGCGCTCACCCGCCCGTGGGGCTGGGCCGCGGCAACCTGGGAGCGTGCGGCGGACCGGGAAGATGGGGTGAAGCTGGCGGACGCCTACCGCTTCCTGGGCAGCTGGTGCGGCGTGTACCTGGTGGCGTTCTCGCTGGCGACGACCAAGCTGCCGAACTACGTCCTGCCGATCTGCCCCGCGGTCGCGCTGCTGACAGCCCGTTTCCTGGATCGCTGGCGGCGCGGGGCCGTCGCTGTCCCGCGGCCGCTGCTGGGGACGTCGATCGTCGCCCTCGCCCTGGTCGGGGTGGTGACGGCGGTCGGCTTGCTGCTTGCCGGCGGCGCCATCCCGATGCCGTTCATGCGCGGCCGGTACACGCAGGGCGTCGAGGTGTGGGCAGTCCTCGGGGCGGTGCCGCTCCTGGGGGCGGCGCTCGCGGCGTGGTGCGTTCGGCGCCAGCAGCGCCAGCGGTTCGTCGTCACCGTCGCGGCCGTCGCCGTGCTGTTCGTCGTCCCGCTGGCGGCGTGGGGCATCACCGCCCTCAACCGCCACAAGGCGCCGCGGCCCCTCGTCGAGGCGGCCGGGGCGCTGCGCCGCGACGCGGACATCCGCATCGGCGCCTACCAACTGGAGTACCTGCCGAGTCTCAATTTCTACTGCCAGCGCAACGTCATCCACCTGACGACGGAGCAGCAGGTTCGCGAGTTCCTGCGCTGTCCCATTCCGGTCTATCTGTTCCTGCCGGCCGGGCAGTGGGAGCATCTCGCGCCGACGGCAGGCGGGCCGTGCCGGATCGTCGGCCGGCACCGCGACCTGTACCGGGCGTGCGAGGTGATCGTGGTAACTAACCGCTGAGGGCGGGGCGCCGGGGTGCAGCGCAGCGCCACCCCGGACCGCGTGACCGCTGCACTCGCCCGCACCACGCTCCAATCTCCTTGAACCTGCATTCGGCGGTTCGGCGTGCTGCGGCTTGACAGCGGCGAGCGCCTCCGTTACCAAATCAGCTGAGAGCGCCCGGCACGCCAGGAGCCCGCCATGTCCCGGATGTTCGCCGAACTACTCCGCAGCTCGCGACGCATCACCCGCGACGAGTTCGCGGCCAACTACGGCGGCGTTGCTGAGGACGTGATCGAGATGCTCGAAGGGGAGCAGGCGCGGCAGGTCGTCGATGAGGCCCGCGCCATCATGCAGACGTCCCGCCCGCTACCCGATGGCACGCCCCGCCTGCAGATCCTGACGTTCGGCCGGTTCAGCAAGGCCCCGGAACTGGAGCCAGGGCTGGTCGCGGCGGTCGATGGCACTCCCGCTCTGCCGCTGCAGCTGTACTCGGCCGGCCAGGCGCTGTGCGTCGGTATCGGCAGCCTGTCGCATCGCCGGCCGATGCAGGACTCGATCCACTACTGGTCGAGCCGCGCCTTCCTGGAACAAAGCCGCGACACCGACGACCACATCGCCCGCCAGGAGCAGGGCATCTTCAGCATCTCGCAGTCGGCCTTCATGAGCTACTTTGAGGTCCGGCACGCCCTGGAGATCGCCGAGCCGTACATCTTCCTCGGCGGGACGCTGGTCAGCGAATGGCTGACAGCGACGAACGAGGGGCTGGGCATCTACGAGGATCTGTTCCAGTCGGGCAAGAAGGCGATGGGGGTGATGAAGACCCTCAAGGCGGACGCCCTGTTCGCCCGATTCGCCAAGGCGCTGCGACCGCGCGAGGTGTACCTGGTCGAGACGCTCGCGGACCATCTGCGGCAGGGCGTCCCAGCGGGGGCCGCGACCGGGGAAGTGCGCCGCTTCGTGCGCGATTCGTTCCTGGAGGGGACCGCGCGCAAGATCCTGCGCGGCGTGTTTCGGCCGGTCAAGAAGGCGTTCGCGTTCGAGGTCCACGAGGACCACCTGCACGACATGCTGCGCATCCTGGCGGCCGACTGTCAGCTCAACTACGTCGGGCGCGAAATTCCGTACCTGCTCAACCGGGTCCATCAGGAGGTGCGCACGACGTTCCGGCCGAGCATCCTGCGCGACCGCATCGCCGCCCGCCTGGCCCGCCAGAGCGAGGAACTCTTCCTGGAAGAGGCCGACGACCGCCTGTTCCCGTGACCGGCTTCAGCGCCGCCCGCCGAAAAGCGCCAGCTCGAAGTATTTCCAGAAGCAATCGACGTGCTGGAAGCCGATCTCGCGCAACCAGCGGCACTGCTCCTCCACCGACGCCAGGAGGTTCGCGGCCCGGTCGAGCCGTCCCAGGAACTCGCGACGGACCTCCTCGAACGTGACCGCCTCGCCGCGCTCTCTGCGCCGCCGGTAGAGGTGCTCGGTCATCATGTCGTCGAACATTTCCTCGCCGTGGGGCGTCGGACTGGAGACGTGCTCGCAGTTGACGAAGGTGCCGCCGGGGGCGAGCAGGCCGTACACCTCCCGGTACAGGGTCTGTTTCCGGTCGTCCGGCAGGTGGTGGATGGCGAAGCCGGAAATGACCGCGTCGAACGGGCTGCGCACGGTGTCGAGCCAGGCAGGCGTGCCCAGGTCCGCCTCGACGACCACCGCCCGCTCGCCGAGTCCCTTCAACCGCGCGCGGGCCTGCTCCAGCATCGGCGGCGAGAAGTCGAGCGCCACCCCGGCCGCGTCGGGGAACGCCTCCAGCACCGTCGCGAGCAGGAGGGCGTCCCCGCACCCCAGGTCGAGCACGCGGCGCGGCGGTTGCGGCGCGAAGCGCAGGACGCGCAGCAGCACTTCCAGCTGACGTTGACGGTCCGGGATCAGCAGCGAGCGCTCGTTCAGAAACGCTGCCGCGACGTCGCGTTCTTTCCAGACCTCGGCCTGCATGAGGCAACCTCCTCCGGGGGAACGAGGGAGCGCGCTGGCGGGGGTACTCCTGCTGCTCTCCTCCCACCAAACTACGCGCCCGCCACGCGCCCGCCCACACCACCTGCCCCGACCGATCTCCGGGTCGCGGCCCCCGGACGGGGGAGGATGGGGGACTTCGCCTGGACAGGGGGAAGCGGGTCTGTTAAACATCATCCCCCGTGGGTCGGCGATTTCTCCGCCAGGGCGTTCTGTTCATGGGCACACTCGGCCGCTTCCTGCGCCGCCACCGGACCCTGGTCGTCATCTGCGCCGGGACCGCGGGCTGGGCGTTCAGCTTCGGCGTCAGCGCGCCGCTGGCCGCCCTCTGGCTATCCGCCGCCGGCTGCGCCGACGCGCTCACCGGCGGCAACACCGGCACCTACTACCTCGGCATGGCGGTTACAGCCGCGGCGGTCCCGTGGCTGATGCGGCGCTGGGGCAACGTCTGCTCGGTCGTCGGGATGATCGGCGCCGGAGCGGCGACGGTTCTGTTCCCCTGGGGTGAGGGCGTGGCGTGGTGGTTCCTCGTCCGGTTCGGCGCCGGGGCCGCCGGCGCCCTCTGCGTGATCCCGCTGGAAACGCTCGTTAACCAGGAGGCCGAGCCCGAACACCGGTCCCGCAACTTCGGGTGCTACGCGGTCGCGATCACCCTGGGGTACGCGCTGGGCAACGCGGTCGGGCTGGAGCTTTACCCCACGGCGCCGCGCCTGGCGTTCCTGGTCGGTGGCGCCGTCGCGATCCTCTCCGCGGTCCCGGTCTGCTGCTGGCTGCCCGCGCCGATGGGGCAGCACCAGGAGGCGGAGCGGGCGCCGCTGGAGGTACGCCGTAACCTGCTCAGTTACGGGTCGGCGTGGAATCAGGGGTTCCTCGAAGGGGTGATGATTACCTTCCTGCCGCTCCACCTTTTCTCCCTCGGCCTGTCCGGCGGCGAGGTCGGCGGAATGACGAGCCTGGCGGTCGTCGGCGTGCTGGTGGTGCAACTGCCGGTGGCGTGGCTGGCGGACCGGGTGGGGCGGACGGCGGTTCTGCTGGGGTGCTACGGCGTCGTGATCCTGGGGCTGGGGATGGTGCCCGCGTGCGGGCCGTCGGTGTGGCTGGCGGTGTGGCTGTTCGCGGTCGGCGCCTGCTCCGGCGCCTTCTACCCGCTGGGCCTGGCGCTGCTCGGCGAGCGGTTGCCGGCTCACGCTCTAGCCCGCGCCAATGCCTGTTTCCTGGCGGTGGAGTGTGCGGGGTGCATCGCCGGGCCGGTGGTGACCGGCCACGTGCGCGAGTGGTTCGGCGAGGAGGCGATGTTCCCCCTGGCTCAGGCTGCCCTGGGCGTGTTCCTGCTCGCCTGGGTGGTCTTCGGGCGTCGGGGCAGCAGATCCGGCCATCCGCAAGCGGAAGTGGCTGAAACCGGCACGGCGCGCCACGCGGCGTAGTTACAATGAAGGGGATCGAGTAATACGGCCCGCGAGCCCTGGGCTACCCTCTGACCCCTGACCCTGCCACCCTTGATGTCCCTCCCCGTGCGGCACCTGCCGATCATTCAGAACTGGGATTGCCACAGTTGCGGGAATTGCTGTCGCGAGTTGCAGATCCACGTCAGCGAGGAGGAGCAGCAGCGTATCGAGGGGCAGGGGTGGGCGGCAGACCCGGAACTCGGCAAGCTGCGGCTTTTCGTGCGGCACGGGCCGTGGTGGCGGCGCCGCGTCCGACTGGGCCACAAACCCGACGGCAGCTGCGTGTTCCTCGGCGCCGCCAACTGCTGCCGCATCCACGAGCGGTTCGGCGCCGACGCGAAACCGCTCGCCTGCCGGCTGTACCCGTTCGTACTGGCGCCGGCCGGCAACCACTGGCGCGGCGGGGTGCGGTTCGCGTGTCCGTCGGCGGCGGCCAACAACGGGCGGCCCCTCGCCGGGCGCGAGGTAGAACTGGCCCAGGCCGCACGGCTCGTCGAGCAATCCCAGGAGTTCGAGGGAGCGAACGTGCCGCCCCCGCCTCTGCAACGTGGACAGCAGGTGGACTGGCCCGACCTGTTGCGCTTCACCGACGTGCTGCTGGCCCTGCTCGGCGACCGCCATGACCGGATCGAGCGCCGGCTGCGCAAGTGCCTCGCGCTCGCCGTCGTGTGCCGGCAGGCCCGGTTTGATAGAGTCAGTGGCGGCCGCCTTGTCCAGTTCCTGAGCGTACTGCGGCAGGGGCTGGAGGCCGAGGTGCCGGCGGATCCGGCGGCGATCGGGCGGCCGGACTGGGTCGGCCGGGTGCTGTTCCGGCAGGCGCTCGCGCTGTACGCCCGCAAGGACCACGGGGCGAATCGCGGGTCGGCGTCGCGCAGCCGCCTGTCCCTGCTCCGGGCCGGGTGGCGTTTCGCGCGCGGCCGCGGCCGGGTGCCGCGCCTCAACGCGCTCATCCCGGAAGACGCCACGTTCGCGCAGGTGGAGGCGGCGGCCGGGCTGTTGAAGGCCGAAGCGGAGGCGGTGCTGGAGCGGTACTACCTGGTGAAGGTCGGTTCGCTCCAGTTTTGCGGTCCCCTCCAGTTCGGTGCGACGTTCTGGGACGGCCTGGAGGCGCTGGCGCTGACGTTCCCCGTGACGCTGTGGCTCGCGCGGGCCGTCGGCGGCGCCCCCACGGTCGAGGCGGTAGAGAAAGCACTAACCGTCGTGGACGACCACTTCGGGTACAACCCGGTGTTCCGCACGCGGCGGGTGCGCTTCGTGCAGCGGACGCTGGCCGGGCGCGGCGAGTTGCCCCGGCTCATCGCGTGGTACGGTCGATAATCCCGACTCCGGAACGGTGTGTTTTTTTTGGAGGCGTGTTGGCGTGGCGACCGATGGCAAGGGTACGGCGCTTCGGCGCCGGCACTCGACCGCCCTTCCCGAGGGCCCGTCCGTGTCCGAACTCCGACGCAGAACATCCTGGGTGAAAGAAGTGCTCGCCAGCCTGGCGGCGGCGTCCGGTATCGGCTACCTGGCGACCGCGTACACCGTGTCGCGCTGGCTGACGCGGCCGAGTCGGAGTCCCCCGCGCCCGACCCCGTCCGCGTGCGGGTTGGAGTGGGAAGCGCTGGAGTGTCAAACCGAGGACGGACTGCCCCTTCGCGGTTGGGCGGTCACGCCAGCGACGGCCCACGCCACCGTCGCCCTGTTTCACGGCATCCGCGCCAACCGGGCGCAGGCGCTGGACCGCATCGCGCTGCTGGCGGCCGCCGGATATCGGTGCGTCGCCTTCGACCACCGGGCTCACGGGGAGAGTCCCGGCAAGCGCACCACTTTCGGGTTCCACGAGGCCCGCGACGTGGCCGCCGTGCTGGATCTGGTCCGGCAGCGCTGGCCGCACCAGCCGCGCGCCGCGCTGGGGATCTCGATGGGCGCGGCCGCAGTGTGTTTCGCTGCCGCCCACGCCCGGCACCTGGAGGCGGTCGTCCTCGAAAGTCTTTACCACGACCTCGCGAGTACCTTCCAGAACCGAATCGGCAACAAGTTCCCGGCGTGGTTCCACCGTTTCCGTCGCGGCGTCATCTGGGTGACGGAGCGGCGGCTGCGGCTGCGGCTGCGGCAAATCGCCCCTGTGGATCACATCGCCGGGCTGGCCCCCGCGCCGGTACTCCTGCTGACCGGGACAGAGGACTCTCACGCCCCGGCAGAGGACGCCGGGCGATTGTTCGAGCGCTGCCGCGGGCCGCGCGAACTGGTCCTCATCCCCGGGGCCGGGCACATGAATCTGGTCGAGGCGGGTGGTGTACTGTACCGGGAAGCGCTGCTCGGCTTTCTGGACCGCCACCTCGCTCGCATCAACGAGACGAACGAGAGCCCGGGTGGAGGTGGGGAGGCCCCTTCTACGGCATCCTGATTCACGATCCAGGTGAAGGTGTCCGAGCCACGCACGCAGCGCAGCGGCTCCGACACCCTCGCCTGGACCGCGATTGAGACAACCGGCTAGCACTTGCGGATGACGCCGACGAGTACGCCGAGCACCTGCGCCGCGCCCTTGGGGACAACGATCGGCTGCATCGCGCCGTTGGCCGGCTCCAGGCGGATGTGGTCGGTGTCGTCGTAGTAGCGCTTCAGCGTCACCTCGTCGTCGATCATGGCGACCACGCGCTCGCCGTTCTGCGCCATCTCCTGCTTGCGGATCACGACGAAATCCCCGTCGTCGATGTGATCCTCGATCATCGACGTGCCGCGGACCTTGAGGGCAAACAGGTTCGGCCGGCCGAACAGATCGTCCAGTTCGAGCCGGTCGTGCTGCTCGACGGCCTCGGTCGGCGAGCCGGCAGCGACGAGGCCGAGCATCGGCAGGCCGTGCGACGGCGGCCGGTGGTCCACCAGCTGGATCGCCCGGGCCGAAAACCCCTCGCGGATGATCAGCCCCTTCTTCTCCAGCGCCTTGAGGTGGCACATCACCCCGTTCGGCGACTGGATGCCGAACGCCTTGCCGATCTCGC
Organism: Gemmataceae bacterium; assembly: GCA_020847555.1. The sequence goes on along the minus strand of JADLBT010000169.1, from coordinate 29,692 downwards.
GCACTGTCGGCCCGTAGCCGCGCTGCTCGATCTTGCCCTTGATGAAGTCGTAGATTTCACGCTGGCGCTGTGTCAACTGGCTGAAGTCCGGCATGGGGTTTCCCTCGTTCGTGTCGGGTCGGGGCGCCGCCGACGGGGTGGTGTGTAATGGCGATTTTGCCGACTTTGTGGTTTCAAAAGGTTCCGCCATCGGCATCGCCTCACCTCGTTCTGGGGTACTTCCCGGGCTTCCGCAGGCCCGAGTTTCGGGATGGTGTGTCGCGCCTCATCGCCTGTCCATTCTAAACGGAAGTATATTAGACGTCCGTACACAAATAAAGAGAATTTTTTGGCGGCGCGTCCGATTTCCGCTATGCTCAACACTTGAGGTTCCGCCGATCGGCGGCGGGCCGGACGAATAAACATTCTCTCATCCGTGCATATGTCCCAGCTCCCCTGGTTTGGCGAGGTTCTGGCCGCGCTGGTCGCGCGGCGCGACCTGGCGCCCGAGCAGGTTCGCGCCGTCCTCGGCGAGATGATGGCCGGCCGGTGTGGGGACGCGGAGGCCGCCGCCTTCCTGGTCGGGCTGCGCATGAAGGGAGAGACGGCCGACGAGGTCGCGGCCGCTGCTGGGGTGCTGCGCGACCACATGGTACGCTGGGATCCGGGGCGCGACGAGGTGCTGGACACGTGCGGGACCGGCGGCGATGGCGCCGGCACATTCAACATCAGCACGGCCGCGGCGTTCGTCGTCGCGGCCGCTGGCGTCCCGGTCGTCAAGCACGGCAATCGGTCCGTGTCCAGCCAGAGCGGCAGCGCGGACGTCCTCGCCGCCCTGGGCGTTCACGTCGAAGGGGACGGCGTCTTCGCCCGCCAGTGCCTCGACCGGGCCGGGCTGGCGTTTTGCTTCGCGCCGCACTTTCATCCGGCCCTGCGCCACGTCGCGTCCCTGCGCCGTCGGCTCCAGGTCGGCACGCTGTTCAACTGCCTCGGCCCTCTGGCCAACCCGGCCGGCGCCGCTTACCAGCTTCTCGGCGTCGGCCGGCCCGAACTGCTCGACCTGATGGCCGGCGCGCTGGCTCGGCTGGGGACGCGCCGCGCCCTGGTCGTGTGCGGCCGCGACGGCCTGGACGAGGTCACCCTCGGCGCCCCGACGATCGTGCGCGAGGTGCGCGGCCACACGGTGCGCGCGTGGGAGTGGACGCCGGCGGACTTCGGCCTGCGCGAGTGCTCTCTGGCCGAGTTGCAGGCGGACGGCCCGGAGGCCAGTGCCCGAGCCGTGCGCGCCATCCTCGAAGGGGCGGACGGGCCGGCCGCCCGGGTGGTCCTGGCGAACGCGGCCGCGGCCCTCCTGGCGGCCGAACGGGCGGACACACTGGCCCAGGGGGTGAAACTGGCGGCGGACGCGTTGGCGTCCGGCCGGGCGCTCGCGGTCCTGAATCGCCTGACTACCTGTTCCCGCGAGGCCGCCGCGCCCGCCGGGTGAGCACGAACGGCCGGGGCAACGACGTGCCGGCTCTTCCTCATAACGTCCTTCCGGGCACGCAGAAGGAAGTGGGCAGTCATGGCGAACAAGGTCATCCTGATCGGCGACCCGGGCATCGACACCGCCTTCGCGGTGGCGCTGGCCCTGAACGACCCGACCCTGGAGGTACTCGCGCTGCTGGCGACCGCGGGCAACGTCAGCGCGGAGCAGGCGACACGCAACGTTCATATCGTCGTCGAGCAACTCGACCCGCGCCGGTGGCCGCGCCTCGGGGCAGCCCTGCCGGTCGAGTACGACCTCGACGGCATCCGACTGCACGGCCCGGGCGGGCTTGGCGGCGTCTCGTTCCCGTGCGCGGAGCTGCACCACCCGCACCCGAGCGACCGCCTGCTGGTGGACATGGTCCGCCAGCACCCCAAGGAGGTGACGGTCGTGTCCATGGGACCGCTGACGGTCCTGGCCCGGGCGCTGGACCGCGATCCGGAGTTGCCGGCGCTGGTCCAGCGCGTCGTGTGTCTCGGCGGCACCCTGAACGAGCCGGGCAACGCCGGCCCGGTGAGCGAGTTCCACTTCGCGTGCGACCCGCTGGCGGCCCGGCAGGTGCTGCAGTGCGGCGTCTCGCTCACGCTGATCCCGCTGGACCTGATGCGCAAGGTGCTGTTCTCGCCGAAGGATCTGCTGGACCTGCCGTGCCCGGAGTCGCGCACCTGCGCGTTCCTGCGCCGCATCGTGCCGTTCGGGATCGGGGCGACGTCCAACCTGTACGGGCTGGAGGGGTTCCACCTCAAGGACGTCCTCGGTGTCATCGCGGTGTCGCAGCCGGGCGCGATCAGCACGCGCGACATGGTCGTCGATGTGGAGACGCGCGGCGAACTGACGCGCGGCATGAGCGTGGTCGATCAGCGCGTCGGTCAGAAGGCCAACCCGAACGTCGAGATGGGCGTCGGCGTTGATGGCGCCGCGGTCCGGACGTACATCGACCGCGTGCTGCGCCTGACCGGGGAGTGATCTTCCCGCCAGGCCGCGGGCGGCAGAGCCGCGAATCAGGACAGGATTTCGATGCGGCTGTTCTCGTCCAGGGTAACGCTCGACAGCTCGTTGTTGTCCTTGGTGAAGTGGACGATCGGGACGAGGATGGCATCCTCGGGCACGCGCTGGGTGGCCAGCCCGGTGGCGAGGGTGTTGGAATCGCGGAACACGCCGGTGACGGTGGTCGTCCATCTCTTGATGCCGACGCGCACCGTCTGCGTGATGCGGATGCGCTGCCCGGGCTGGACGTGCCGCAGCGCCTCGACGGTGGCCGGCAGAAGTGGGCGCGTGGTACGGGCGAGGTCGCGCGTCGTCATGGAACGTCTCCCTGACCTGGCGTGCCGCGAATGAGGGCGATCCGCCCGGTGCGGGCCAGTTCGAGGATGCTGTAGGGGCGCATCAGGTCGATGAACGCCTCGATCTTTCGCTCCTGCCCGGAAATCTCGATCATCAGGTCGCTCGGACTGACGTCCACCACCCGGGCGCGGAACATCTCGACCAGCAGAACGATCTCCATCCGCTGGGCCGGCGTCGCCTCGACCTTGAGCAGCATCAGGTCGCGCTCGACGTGATCCTCGCTGCCGATGTCCTGCACCTTGACGACGGTGACAATCTTGTCGAGTTGCTTGCGGACCTGCTCCAGCTCGGCGTCGTCGCCGTGGACGACGAACGTCATGCGCGACAGGTTCGGATCCTCGGTTTCGCCGACGGCAAGGCTGTCGATGTTAAAACCGCGCGAAGCGAGCATGCCCGAGACGTGCGCCAGGACGCCGGGCTGGTTGTGAACGAGGGCGGAGAGCAGGTGCCGCATGGGTGAGCCAGTCTTTCGTGAAACGGCCAGTCGTTGAAGGAATCTTAGGGATCCGCGGGGCGCCGTTCAACAGACACGGCGTCCGATCGGCGGGTTCCCGGTGATTCCGTAAAGTCCGCGGGGCAGGTGCCGGACGCTTGCCCCACGGGCCGCCATCCGTGGACTTTGCCGAGGGCGCACCACCCCTACCCCGTCCCGTCTCCTTCGCCCCAGCGCCGGAATAGCTGGTGTTCGACGCCGAGCTGGTCGCAGATGCGGCCGACGACGAAATCGATCATGTCCTGCAGCGAGCGCGGCCGCGTGTAGAACGCGGGCATCCCGGGCAGGACGACCGCGCCCGCCTCGGCGCACAGGGCCAGGTTGCGCAGCTGCACGGCGCTCAGCGGCGTCTCGCGCGGCGTGAGGATCAGCTTGCGCCGCTCCTTGAGGTGGACGTCGGCGGCCCGGTGGATGAGGTTTTGCGACAGCCCGTGGGCGATGGCGGCCGTCGTCCCCATGCTGCACGGGCAGACGGCCATCCCGCCCGTCAGGAACGACCCGCTGGCGATCCCCGCCCGGAAGTCGCGGTGGTCGTAGTACCGAAGTTGCCCCGGGGCGGCCGCGTCGGCCGCGTCCCCGAGCAGATCGCGCGCGTCGAAGCAACCGAGGTTGACGCGCCGATCCATCTCTTCCTCGAGCACCTGCACGGCGGCCAGACTGAGGGTGAAGTGAACGGTCCGGCCGGCGCGGAGCAGCACCTCCAGCAGGCGGACGCCGTAGGGCGCCCCGCTGGCTCCGGTCATCGCGACGACGAGGTCGGTGGCGGCCATGTGGGGTTGCGGCGCTAATGCAGGTTCAAGGGGAGTGGTGTGCAGCCGTTGTTTGGAAAGCCCGTGGGCTTTACGAAAACCCCTTCCGCACCATCTCTCTGAACCTGCGCTAGGTTCGCGGCGGGGTTCCGGGCTCCTGGGCCTGCTCGGGCTGCGGCGCCTCGGGACGCGGCGCCTCGCCGTCCGGAGGGGGCTGGTCGCCCTTCTCGTCCCTGCGGACCTGAAACGTCCCCGTCTTCTGCGGGTGGATGATCATGGTGGCCACGTCCTCCACGGTGTTGACCACCTTCTCGACGCCGCGCTCGATCTTCGCCATCGCCTTCGGCATCTCCCTGGGGCTGCCGGTGACCACCGGGCGGCGCAGGAAGCGGTACAGAACGTACAGCCCGACCAGGCCGATGGCCACGAGGATGAGGGTGTTCTTGAAGTGGGCGATGTCCTCGATGATGCCGACCATCGCCTCGGCGAACCAGTATCCGAGGAAGAACAGCAGCGTCACCCCGGGGATGGCGTAGATGCCGTCGGCGAGCAGGAAGCGGGCCATCGAGAGCTTCGTCAGGCCGGCGGTCAGGAAGATCGGCGCCCGGATGCCGGGAGTGAGGCGAGCGAAGAGGAGAATACGGACTCCGTACTTCTGGAAGTTGTTCTCGATCTTTTGCAGCCGATCCGCCGGGAGCAGCCTGGTCCGGACCCACCGATACTGGAGCAGGCGCGGGCCGTAGAATCGGCCGATCAGGTAAAGAAAGCTATCGCCGATGATGACGGCGACGATGGCGACCGGCAGCATGATCCACCACCTGGCCGACCCACCCCCTGCCAGCCCCCCCCCGATGACGACCGGCAGTTCCTCGGGGATCGGCAGGCCCAGGCCGGTGCCGACGATGGCGAGGAACACCCCCAGGTAGCCCCACTGCTGTAGGAATTCCTGCACCTCGCTCTCCTTCGTCAGGGTGTCGGCAGCCCCGGCAGCCACGGTCGAGACCAGGCGGTAAGGAGCCACCGCTGGCACATGCGGGCATTATCGGAAAAAAGGGGGCGGGGGTCAGGGGGAAAGGGGGAGAGGCAAAGGGGGAAGCGCTGCCGCGCGTGCGGGGTGTGCCCGTTTCGCCGCGGCGACTTCAGGTCGCGCGGTGATCCTCATACAATGAGTTACAGCACGATGAAACTGCTCCTGACCAACGATGACGGGATCGACGCGCCGGGACTTGCGGCCCTCTTTGCGGCGGCTGCGGCCGTCGGCGCGCCGGTGGTTTCCGCGCCCGCCGAACCCCTGTCCGGCTGCAGCCACCGGGTCACGACCGGCGCGCCGATCCGCGTCGAGCAGCGCGGGCAGGGTCGCTATGCCGTCTGCGGGACGCCGGCCGACTGCGTCCGCGTGGGGCTGCATGGCCTGATCCCGGATGTGGCGTGGGTTCTCTCGGGTATCAACGCCGGGGGGAACCTGGGTGCCGACGTCCACCACTCCGGCACGGTGGCGGCGGTGCGCGAGGCGGTGCTGCACGGCGTCCCGGGCATCGCGTTCTCGCACTACCACCGCCGCGGTCGGGAGATCGACTGGCAGCGGGCGGCGGCGTGGCTTCGGCCGGTGCTGTGCGACCTGATCGGGCAGCCGTGCCCACCTGGTCGCTTCTGGAACGTAAATCTGCCGCACCTCGATCCGGGCGCCGACCGGCCCGAGGTCGTGTACTGCCCCCTCGACCCGGCCCCGCTGCCGCTGAGCTTCCGCCTGGACGGCGAGTGGTTCCATTACAACGGCGACTATCACCAGCGCCGCCGGGCGCCGGGGCACGATGTCGCTGTGTGCTTTGGCGGGAAGATTGCGGTGACGCAGGTCGCGCTGTTCTGACCGAAGCGGGGCGCAAAGCGGGCCGCGGGCGCCGGAGGGAAATAGGCCTCCGGCGCCCGCGGCCCGTTCCTGAGTTCAGCGTCCCGGGCCTCAGCTCTGGGCCGGGGCCGGCTCGCCGGCGGGGGCCTGCGCCTCCTCGCGGGGGCGCGGCTGCTCGCCCGGCAGCAGGATCGACTGAATCTGCACCCGGGTGTAGTGCTGGCGGTGGCCGCGCAGCCGGCGCGAGTTCTTCCGGCGCCGGAACTTCTGGATATAGAGTTTCGTGGACGGGTGGTCGATCACCTCGGCGACGACGCGCGCGCCCTCGACGGCCGGCTGACCGATGCGGGTATCGCCGTCCTTCTGGTACAGGAGGATCCGGTTGAACTCGACCTGATCGCCCTCCTCGGTTTCGCGGTAATCGACCTTGACCACATCGCCTTCGCTGACGAGGTACTGCCGCGAACCGTCCTCAAACACCGCGTACATGGCTCGTGCCCTTGCTGGTTTGGCTTGATAAACCGAACCGTTACCATAGCGAATCCGCGCCGGCGCGGCCAGTGCGGATTACGGGTTTGTGTCGGGTGGCCCACGGGGGTGGTGCCGCGCCCAACAACGGTGCCACGCCCCCTATAATGAACTGGACACCACCGCCGGATCCCGCTCTCGCACGGTACTGTTGCATGGAACCTCTCCCCACCGTCCCGCCCCACCCCACCGAACTCGAACCAACCCCGCCGGAAGTGAAGCGCTACCAGCGGCAGAAGCTGACCGCCGCGCTCGGGAACACTCTGCTGAGCCTCGGGTTCCTGACGCTCATGGCCCTCGAGGTCGGCCCGCGCCTGGATGCCTCGCTCCGCGCGTGGCTGGGAGAAGGCGAGTGGCTGAGGCTGTTCGTGGTCGCCGCAGTGGTTGGCGTCGGGCTGGAACTGCTGACCCTGCCGCTGGCGTTCTGGTCGGGGTACGTCCTCGAACACCGCTATCAGCTGAGCAACCAGACGCTCGGGCAGTGGGTGTGGCGGACGCTCAAGGGTTACCTCGTCGGCGGGGTGATCGGCCTGCCCCTTCTGTTTGGGCTGTACGCGCTGCTGCGGTTCACCGAGCCGTGGTGGGTGTGGGCGGCGGTCGGGTGGCTGGCGGTCACCCTGGTGCTGGGGCGCCTGTTGCCGGTCGTCATCCTGCCGCTGTTCTACAAGGTGACGCGCCTGGAGGACGCGGCGCTGGAGGCGCGACTGCGTCACCTGTTCGAGGGGACCGGGCTGGCCGTCGAGGGCGTCTACCGGCTGCACCTCAGCGCGGAGACGCGCAAGGCGAACGCGGCCCTGGCCGGGCTGGGGCGGACGCGGCGCGTGCTGCTCGGCGACACGCTGCTGGAGCAGTTCACCCCCGAGGAGATCGAGGTGGTGTTTGCCCACGAGGTCGGCCACCACGTCCACCACCACCTCCCGAAGATGATCGCCTGGAGCGTGGTGCTCTCGGCGGTCGGGTTCTGGGTGGTGGACTGGGTGTTGCGGGCCGGCGCCGAGCGCCTCGGTTACACCGCGTTCAACGATCCGGCGGCGCTGCCCCTGGTGCTGCTGGTGCTGACGCTGTTCGGGCTGGCGCTGGGTCCGGTGCAGAACGCGATCAGCCGGTTCTTCGAGCGCCAGTGCGACCGCTACGCGCTGGACCGCACACGCGACCCGCGGGCCTACCGCGCGGCGTTCGTCAAGCTGGCGCGGTTGAACAAGTCGGACCCGGACCCGAACCCGCTGGTCGCGTGGCTGTTCTACGACCACCCGCCGATCCGTCAGCGGCTGGCGATGGCGGACGGGTGAGCGGGAGAGGGCGCCGCGGTACTCCTCTGGCATCCGGTCGGCACGCCACACGAGCGCCCAGTTCAGGCTGTTCAGCCGGGAATGATCCCACCGCCCGCCCGGCCGGAGAAAGCTGGGCGCCGGCGGCCCGCGGGTGTATGACAGGGTGGGCGGACCGCTTCGCCGCCCGGACACAGCGCCGGGGAGCGACGCCGGGTTCTCACGAGGGGAAGCGTCATGGCTCGCGGCAAGACGTTGTGGGAGATGCTGACCGAGTGGCTGGCCGGCGGCCCCGTCGAGTTCAAGTTCTACAACCCGCTCAAGGCCCGCGTCGGCAACGCGGTCATGATTGACACGATCGACCTGCGCGACTTCAACTTCTTCATCCAGGAGATCCGCGCGTCTCGCCGGCGCCTCCGCGGCAAGGACTTCCTGTCCGTCGATTACGTCCTGCTCGCCCGCCCCCTCGGCGGCGAGGACGTGTCCTTGCGGCTGCGCCTCAACCCGGTGGACGACCCGACTCGCGTCAGTGGGCTGACACACGACGCGCTGCTGCTGAAACTGTACGACGAGATGGGCTACGACCAGGGACTGCACGACGTCGTTCGCGACGACACCGGACTGTTCCAGGTGCGCCAGGACGACGTGGTGCAGGAGGAGTACCGCCGCATCCACGACGTGCGCGGATCGTACCGGGCCGAGGTCGCGGTCCTGCGCGACGCGAACAAGGACGGCAAGGTGCAGACCGGCGAGGTGCAGCGCGTCGGCATCGAGTACTGGGATTACTGGCGCGAGATCAAGGACGAGGCCGGTCAGCCGGTCCAGCAGTTCCTGTTCGTCGAGATGGACACCGAAAGCGGCTGGTTCCAGCTGTGGCGCGGCGCGCCGATCGATCCGCACAAGGTTCTTCTCATGTGACAGCGGGCTGTCACTTCTGCAGGATGAGCTTCCCGCGGCGCGTGATGCGCAGCCGGTAGCAGGCCCCTTCGTGCTCGATCCACACTTCCTGCTGCTCGCCGAACAGCTGCCGCGCGTCGATCACGCGCCTCTCTCCCGACATCTCCTGCGGCGTCTCGCGCCGCTGGTCCGGCGTGCGTGGTTCGGTCACGGCAATGTCTCCTCGGGCGGGCTCCTCGCAGCATCCTACCTTGTTGAGACAGTGTGTCAAGAACCAATTTAGCCAAATGAGACAAAATCTCAACAACGCTCTGGGCAGCACGCCACGACGAGGCTATGATTCCCCGTGCCCAGGTCGAACGCTTTCGCGTTCTTCTTACCTCCCCCCTGCGAGGAACCTGTCATGAAACGATGGTGCGGTGCGCTCCTGCTGCTGGCCGTCTGCGCCGTGCCGGCGCAGACCCACTTCGTATGGATCGTCCCCCTGGAGGGTCCGGAAGGGACAGGCGCGCAGGTCATCTTCAGCGATGATCTGCAGCCCGACCCGAACGTCCCGATCACCAAAATCGCCGCAACGGAACTCGTCTCGGTCGGCGACGGGAAGGAGGTCACCCGCCTGAAACTGACCCCGGTCAAGGGGAAGAATGCCCTGGTCGCGGTGCCGCCGGGCAAGGGGGCGCACGTGCTCGTCGGCTCTTGCCTGTACGGAGTCGTGCAGCGCGGCAAGAGCGACCCGTACCTGATGGTCTATCTCCCGAAGGCGCTGATCGGCGCCACCCCGCAGCGCTCGCCCGCGGCCTTCTGGAAGCCGTCGGGGCGGGTGCATCTGGAGGTGGTGCTCGTTGAGGGGAAGTCGAAGGCGCGCGTGCTCTGGCAGGGTAAACCGCTCGCCGGCGCCGAGGTGGCGGTGCGGGCGCCGGGCCAGGATGAGGCGACCGAGAGCAAGACCGACGCGGAGGGGTTCGTCGCGCTGGGGGAGCCGAAGGGCAGCGGCCTCTACGCGATCCGCGCCCGTCACGTCGTCACGAAGGAGGGCGAGCACGCCGGCAAGAAGTACAGGGAGGTTCGTTACTACGCCACCCTGACCTTCCCGGTCGGCCGCGTGGCGCGCGGGGCGGCGCCTGCCGCGGACGCGGCGCAGCCTGCCGTCAAGGCGGACCCGGTCGCGACGAAACTGCTGCGCGAGGCGCGGGCCGCGCGGGCGAACTGGAACGACTTCCCCGGGTTCACCGCCGCCCTGGAGGTGAATCACGGCGGCAAGGTCGTCAAGGGCAAGGTCGAGGTGGCGGCCACCGGCAACGTCAAGGTGGACCTGCCCGACCCGACGCTGAGGAGCTGGGTCCATCGGCAGCTGCAGTCGGCGGTCGATCACCGCCTCGACAACAGCGCCGAGCGCGACACGCCGTGCGCCTTCGTTGACGACAACGCCAACCACCCGCTCGGGCGCGCGATCCGCGTGCTGAACGACGAGCTGCACTCCGGCTACCGCATTCGCGATCGGCAAATCATCGAGGTGAACCGGCAAATGAAAGACGCGCGCTTCACGATCACGGTGCTGGAGAACCGGCTGAACAGAGAGAAGAAGTTTGTGCCGGTCTCGTATGTCGTGAACACGTGGGATCTGAAGACCGGGGCGCTGCGCAGCTCGGCCGCGTTTCACCACACCTGGCAGCGCGTCGGCGCCTACGACCTGCCGCAGACGACGCTGGTGGTGACCGCGACCGGGCTCCCGCAACTTTCGTCGCCGACGCCCGGCGCCGCGCCGACGAGCTTCGACGCCCGGACGATCACGCTGAGTGGCTTCAAGCTGCTGCGCTGAGTGTTTCGCGCAAAGACGCAAAGAGCGCCAAGAAATTAGTTCTTGGCGCTCTTTGCGTCTTTGCGCGAAACGTTAGCCCTGCGATGGCGGGATCGGCTTGCCGTGTGGATCGAGACCGGGCCGTTGCAACTCGGCCTCCAGTTCCTTCTGCAACTCCGAGCCGACGTAGTGCTCCATCCGCTCGGCCGCGTCGTGCAGGTGATCGAGCGGAAGGTCAATGTTCTCCGCCAGGTACGCCTCCCACAGCCGGTGGGAGCGCACCAGCGACTCGGCCCGCCGCCGTCCCGCTGCCGTCAGTCGCAATTCCCCTGCCTCGTTCGTCACTTGCCCCTGACGCCGCAGCACCCAGCGCGCCAGCCGCCCTCGCCAACCGGCCGGCACCGCGGCCGCCGCCGGCGCCCCGCGCGCCTCCTCGGCCCGGTACAGCGCCGCGAGCACGTCCTCGGCCACGATGCGCAGCGCCAACTGGGCGGTCCGCAGGATCTTGCTCAGCACGCCGTAGCGCGGCGCGAACAGGACCGCCAGCACGAACTGGGCGCCCGCCACCACCGCCATCATCGCCGACATCTGGCTGTCGAACAGCGCCTCTGCGGACAGCAGGTGGCCGAACACCGCCGCCACCACCGCCACCCCGGACGCGAGCAGCAGCATCGAGCCGAGCCGATCGGTCAGGAGCTGGGCGGTCGCCGCCGGCACGATCAGCATCGCCACGACCAGGATCGAACCAACCGCCTCGAACGAGGCGACCGTTACCGCCGCCACCATGCCCATCAGCAGGTAGTGAACGATCGTCGCGTTGAGCCCCATCGCACTCGCCAGGGCCGGGTCGAACGAGGCAACCTTCAGCTCCTTCCAGAAGACGCCGATGAAAAATAGCGTCAGCGCCAGCGTCGGCACCATCGTTGTCAGAACGGCCGGCAGGCGCAGCCCCAGCACCGGCTCGGTTTCGAGGACGGTCAGCTCGAAGCGGCCGTACAGGACGCAGTCGGGATCGAGGTCGGTGCCGCGTGCCGCCCGGTTGAGCAGAATCACGCCGACCGCAAACAGCGACGCGAACACCACCCCCAGGCTCGCGTCCTCCGGCACGTTCCCGAATCGATAGATCGTCTGCGTCAGTACCGCCGTCAGCACACCGACCGCCATCGCCCCGAGCACGATCGGCATGCCGGTGAGCCGTCCGGTCAGCAGGAACGCCACCGCGATGCCCGGCAGGACCGCGTGGCTGATCGCGTCGCCGAGCAGGCTCATGCGGCGCAGCACGAGGTAGCAGCCCAGCAGGGCACACGGCACGCTGCAAAAGACCCCCACGATGATACGGCGCAGCGCCAGCGGCAGTTCAGCAGGAATCGCGTCCGGTCCCATCAGCGCGCCTCCCGGATATGCTGCGCGCCAGGCAGACCGGGCCAGCGGCCGGTGTCGCTGAGCCGGGCGCGCAGCGCCGCGATGACGTCTTCCGGCAGCACACTCTCGACTGACTCGTTCCCCAGGTCCGCGGTGGCGCCGGCCTGCTCCGGGTACTCGGTCAGGTAGAGTTCCCACAGCCGATGCCCGCGCACGACCTGCAGCGCTCGCTCCAGACCCCGTTCGGTCAGCACGACGTGGCCCGCCGGGTCGCGCGCCAGGTAGCCGTCGGCGGCCGCGGCGGCGAGAACCCGGTCGAGGTGGCGCCCCGACCATGCCTTGCGCTCCAGGATCCGTTCGGGCAAGATGGGCGCCGCGTGGGGCCATTCGGGCTCCGCCAGATCGAACAGCACGCGCAGGAGGGTACGTTCCTCGACCTCGCGGCGGAAGCAGCGCTGGGCAAGAGCGCGGGCGACAGCGCCGCGGCGCGGGGCGAACAGGACCGAGACGAGGAAGACGACCGTACCCACGAGGATGATCACCGGCCCGGTCGGCAGGCGCGCGAAGAGGGAGCTAAGGTAACTGCCAACCAGGCCGGTGCAGAACCCGAACACGGCGGCGAGGGCGAGCATCGGCCCGAGCCGGTCGGTCCAGAAGCGGGCGGCGGCGCCCGGCAGAATCAGCAGGGCCGCAATCAGCACCACGCCGACGGCCGGCAGGCCGATCACCACCGTCAGGGCGATCAGCCCCATCAGCAGCAGGTCGAGGCGCACGGCTGGCCAGCCCTGCGCCGCGGCGAACTCCGGGTCGAACGCGACGAGGCGAAATTCCTTGTAGAACAGCAGCACCACCAGCAGGCAGCCCAGCGCCGCGACCCCGACCAGCTGCACGTCCGCCGCCTTCATCGTCGCCGCCTGGCCGAGCAGGAACGCATCCAGCCCGGCGCGGTCGGAGGTGGCGGGGCTGCGCTGAATCGCCAGGCGGAGGATCAGGCCCAGTGCGAAGAAGACGCTCAGAACCACGCCGATGGCCGCGTCCTCCTTGATGCGCGTCCAGCGGCGCAGCAGGGTGATGCAGGTGGTGCCGAGCAGGCCGACGAGGAAGGCGCCGGCCAGCAGGACGGGCAGGCTGCGCTCGCCGACGACAAGGAACGCGAGGCATAGCCCGGGCAGGGCGGCGTGGGCCAGGGCGTCGCCGGTCAGCGCCCGCCGCCGCAGCACCGCGAAGCACCCCACCAGGCCGGCGCAGGCGCCGAGCAGGCTCGTGCCGGCCAGCACGACGAGGGTGTTGTATCCGAAGCGGGCGTAGAGCGCGCCGAGCAGGTCGTCAGTCACGGGGCGCGCTCCCCCCGGGTGCGTTCGGGGTGCTGGACCGCCTCGGCCGCGGCCTCCAGGATCGACAGCCGTCCGCCGTAGGTCCGGCGCAGGTTCTCGGGGGTGAAGACCTTCTCGGTTGGCCCGCTCGCCACCACGCGCATGTTGAGCAGGACGACGTGGTCGAAGTATTGCGGCACGGTGCGCAGGTCGTGGTGAACGACCACCACCAGCTTGCCCTGGTCGCGCAGCTCCTTGAGCAGCGAAATGATGACTTTCTCGGTGGCCGCGTCCACCCCGGCGAGCGGTTCGTCCATGAAGTACACGTCGGCCTGCTGGGCGAGGGCACGGGCGAGGACCGTCCGCTGCTGCTGTCCGCCCGACAGCTGGCCGATCTGTCGCGCCGCCAGATCCTGCAGCCCGACTCGGGCCAGGCACGCGCGAGCACAGGCACGCTCCCTCGCCCCCGGCCGGCGGAACCAGCCGAGCCGACCATACGTGCCCATCAGCACCACGTCCAGCACGCTGACCGGAAAGTCCCAGTCCACCGTCTCGCGCTGCGGGACGTAGCCGATGCGCCGCCGCTCCGCGCTCACCGGCCGGCCGAAGACGCGCACCTGTCCGGACGCGAGCGGCACCAGTCCGAGGACCGCCTTGATCAGCGTGCTCTTGCCGGCGCCATTCGGCCCGACGACGGCGACCAACCTCGGCTCCGGGATCGTGAGGTCGATGTCCCACAGAACCGGCTTGCGGTGGTAGGCGACGGTGACGTCGTGAACATCCAGATAGGGAACCGACGACGCGGGAGGGGGAACGGTGGAAGACATCACACCCGACAGCCGCACAAGAAGATTGCCTGTCATCAGCCCATGCTCTTTTCTAGCCCTCGACCCGCGCCGGCGTCTGCGGGACGCAACCTGTGGGCTTTCTGCTGACTGCTGACCGCTAGCGCAGCGCCTGCACGATTGTGTCCACGTTGTGCCGGACCATGCCGACGTAGGTGCCCTTCGCGGTGCCCTCCGCGCCCATCGCGTCGGAGTAGAGCTTGCCGCCCTCGGCGACGGCGTGGCCGCGGGCCCGGCAGCCCTCGATGAGGGCGCGCATGTGGCCCGCGCTCACACTCGTCTCGGTGAACACCGCCTTGATCTTGCGCCGCACGATGAAGTCCACCAGCTCCTCGATGTCCTTCAGCCCTGCCTCGTCCGCCGTGCTGATCCCCTGAATGCCCCTCACCTCGACGTCGTAGGCCCGGCCGAAGTAGCGGAAGGCATCGTGCGCCGTCACCAGCACGCGCCGCTCCTTCGGAATGGCGGCCAACTCCTTCTTCGCGTAGGCGTGCAGTTCGACGAGCTTCGCCTGGTAGGCGTCGGCGTTGGCGCGGTATTCCGCCGCGTGCGTCGGGTCGTACTTCATCAGCACGTCGCGCACCACGCCGGCGGCCTGGCTCCAGAGCGAGACGTCGAACCAGCTATGCGGGTCGTCGCTGTGTTCCTCGTCTTCGAGGATATATTTGCGATCGATATACTCTGTCACAGCGAAGGTGGGCCGCCGCTTCGACAGCCGCTCGAACAGATCGGCCATCTTCCCCTCCAGGTGCAGCCCCGAGTAGAAGATGATGTCCGCGCCGTCGAGTCGCGTCACGTCGCCCGACGACACCTCATACCGATGCGGATCGACGCCCTCGCCCATCAGCTGCGTGACCTGGACGCGGGTGCCGCCGACGTTGCGGACGAGGTCAGCGACCATGCCCGTCGTGCATACCACCCCGATCGGGTATGCCCCGCTCCAGGTGCGGTCCACCTGGAGTTGGCGCTGCGCGTGGCGGTGCCCTTTCGCCCCGCTCTGCGTGTTCCCCTCGCCGTTGCCGCAGCCGGCAAGGAAGAGGAGCAGGATCGCGCAGGTCAAACCTCCGAGATATCTTTGTTGTCGCAATCTCATTGCGGCTCTCATCGCAGTCGCCCCGTGAAGGCGCCCATGCAACCGGCACGCGCTCCTTTCGGGGTGGTCTTTTCATCGGCTAGGGGCCGTGCTTAGGCAAGCCTAGTCGTACCGTTAAGGTCTACCTAAGAACCGGCGGGCTGTCAAGAGACCGCGTCGGGATCGATGCGGAAAAGTGGCTCGCAACCGTCCAGGCCGGAACTGCTCCGGGGCCAGCGCCTGCATACAACGAGAGCATGGCCGACCGACCGCGGAAGACGCTGGCCGATTACGTCGCGATCGCCATCAGCCCGGTGCTGATCATGGCGCTCGTCGGCAGCCTCGTTTTCTTCCTGCTCGAGGTGCTCTACGTCGGACAGTACCACGGCCGGCTGCAGTGGATCCTCTTCTTCTTCGTCTTCGGCGCGGTGCTGATCGCCCGCATCTCGATGACGAGCGAGATCGCCGGCCGGGCCGGGCTGTACGGCCTCGTGCTCGGCGGTCTCACCTGGGTCGCCCTGCTGATCTACGTCGAGTATCCGCCGGGGACGCGCCTTGCCGAGGTGGGCTGGCTGATCAACCTCGTGCTGATCGCCATCATCTGGTGGAGCGCCCACCGCCTGACGTGGGACTGCACCCTGATCGACGACCAGACCGACGCCTCGGGGGCGGGTCTGCTGGAGGCGGCCGGGCTGGAGCAAAGGATGGGCGGGAAGGGAGGAGGAGGGGGCGAAGAGGAGAAAGTCCACGGAGGGCGTCCCGTGGGCGAAGCTCAGAAAGCCCCGAAGGAGGGCAAGCGCCGCGGAAAGGCGGGCGGCCTGGCCGGCTGGTGGGAGCGCTACCAGAAGTATCGCACCGAGCAGAGCAAGCGGCCGCACGCGCCGGGCGTATGGGTAGTCTACTTCTCGCTGGCAACACTGCCGCTGTTCGGACTGGGGCAGATCCTCATCTCCGCCGATGCGGACCGTACCACCGAGGAACGCAATGCCGTCAGCGGCTACAGCTTCTTCCTGATGGTGATTTACGTCGCCAGCGGGATGGGTTTGCTGGCCACGACGAGCTTCCTGAACCTGCGCCGCTACCTGCGCCAGCGTGGGGTCAAAATGCCGGCTGCGGTGACGGGCGTCTGGCTGCTGATGGGAGCGGGGCTGATCGTCGGCCTGCTCGCGGTGAGCGCGTTCCTGCCGCGGCCGACCGCCGAGTACCGGCGCTTCCTGGAGTGGACCGGCGCGGTCGGCTCACCCGAGCGCGACGCCTCCGACCACGCGACGCGCGGCGACGGCGCCGGCAAGGACAGGGGGACGGTCGGGTCAGACAAGGGGAAGGCTGCGAAGAGCGCCGGCAAGGAGGCGAAGGCGGTAAAGGACGCCAGGGGCACGAGCAAGGACGGGAAGGGCGCCGACAAGGGTGGCGAGGGGCGCGACAGGGGGAAAGGCGCCGACAAGAAGGACACCCGTGCGAAGGGCCAGGGCGACAAGCAGTTCAAGGGCGAGAAGCAGGGCGAGAAACGGGACGGCGGGCAGGAGGGGGCGGAAGAGCCGTCCACGCCGCGCGGGCCGGATCTGCGACTGAGCCCGGACCTCGTGGCCGCCCTGAAGTGGATCGTCGGCATCGTCGTCGCGCGGGTGGTGCTGTTCTACGTGCTGCGCTCGGGGCTGCGCTGGCTGGCGAACTTCACGGAGTGGGCGCGGCGACTGCTCGATGCCCTCCGCACCTTCTGGGAGGGCCTGTGGGGCGGCGGCAGCGCCGGCAGCACGGCAGAGGCGGAGGCCGCGCGGCAACCGCCGAAGCCGTTCACGTTGTTCCGCGACCCATTCCTGAACGGTGCCGCCGACACGATGGCGCCGGCCGAACTGGTGCAGTACAGCTTCGACGCGCTGGAAGCGTGGACGCGGGAGCGCAAACTCGGGCGCGAAACGGGTGAGACGCCGCTGGAGTTCGCGCGGCGGGTCGGCGCGGAGTACCCGGCACTGGAGGACGCGGCGCGGCGCCTGACGAATCTGTACGCCGGGCTCGCCTACGCCGACCAGGCGTTCCCCAGGGACGGCCGCGACACCCTGCGGCGTTACTGGCGGCTGCTCGCGGACGCGGTCGAGCGGCCGATGTCGGCGGGCGTTTCCGAGTAATCGGACTTCAGGCGCGGGCGTCATGTCGGAACGCTACTACCTCGACACGCTGCTCGGGCCAGGGCGAGTCGAGCTGGACGGCCCGGAGGCACATCACCTCGTCGCCGTCTGCCGCGCCCGCCTCGGCGCCGAGGTGCGTCTGTTCAACGGCGACGGCCGCGAGTATCTGGCCCGCGTGGTCGCCGCGGAACGGCGGCGCGTCACTCTTGAAGTGACGGAGGTGACGGCGCCCCAGCGCGAATTGCCGTTCCGGTTGGAGGTGGCGGCCCCGCTGCCGAAGGGCGACCGTGCGCAGTTCCTCATTGAGAAGCTGACCGAACTGGGCGTCACGTCCTTCGTGCCGCTTTCGACGCGGCGCAGCGTCGTCCACCCGCGCGAGGCGAAGCTGGAGAAGTTGCAGCGGTACGTCATCGAGGCGAGCAAGCAGTGCGGCCGCAACGTATTGATGGAGGTGAAGGCACTGGAAGCGTGGGAGGAGTACGCCCGCCGCCCGGAGTTGCCGGCGCAGCGAGTGCTGGCTCATCCGGGGGGAACGGCAAGGATGACGCTGGCGACCCACGCGGCCGCCGCACTGGTCGTTGGGCCGGAGGGTGGCTTCACGGCCGAGGAGGTGGAACGCGCGCGGTCGGCCGGCTGGCAACTGCTCGACCTGGGTCCGCGGATCCTGCGCGTCGAGACGGCGGCGCTGGTACTGGCCGCGTGGGCGACCACCGCGAACCACCCGGCGCCGGACGAGCCAGAACGCAAACCGCCCCGAGGAAACCGAGCATGCGACGAACCATCCTGAAAGTCCTGCTGGTCGGCATGATGCTGCGGATGCTGTGGGCGCCGGCCTGGTGCCTCGCCCAGGCGCGCATCGACCCGCCGCCGAAGTACGCAGCCGCCGTCCGCGACCTGGAAACCTGGCTGCAGCGCGAGGTCGAGCTAAAGCGCCTGCCCGCCCTGTCGATCGCGCTGGTGGACGATCAGGCCATCGTCTGGGCGCGTGGCTTCGGGTTCGCGGACGCGGCGCGGAAAGTCCCCGCCACCGCGCAAACCGTCTACCGCGTCGGCTCGGTGTCCAAGCCGGTCACCGCCCTGGCCCTGATGCTCCTCGTGCAGATGGGCCTGATCGACCTCGACGAGCCCGTCACGCGCTACCTGCCCGACTTCCGGCCGCGCGGGACGTCGAGGAAGGCTATCACCCTGCGGCATCTCCTCGCCCACCGTTCCGGCCTGGTCCGCGAGTCGCCCGTCGGCAACTACTTCGATGACAGCGCGCCGTCACTCGCGAAGACAGTCGAGAGCCTCAACCGTACCTCCCTCGTCTTCCCGACCGAGGCGCGGACGAATTACTCCAACGCCGGGGTCGCGGTCGCCGGCTACGTCCTCGAACGGACGCGCAAGGAGCCGTTCGCCCAGGTGATGAAGCTGCTGCTGCTCGACCCGGTGGGCATGAAGAGCAGCGGCTTCGAGCTGGCGCCGGACCTGAAGGGGCGGCTGGCGTACGCGGTCATGTGGACCTACCACGGACGCGAGTTCCCGGCGCCGACGTTCGGGCTGGGCACGTCGCCGGCCGGCAACCTCTACTCGACGGTGACGGACCTGGGGCGGCTGCAGAGCTTCCTGTTCGCGGGCGGCCGCACCGGCGAGAAGCAACTGCTGGAGAAGGCCACGCTGGAAAAGATGTGGGTGCCGAGGTTCATCAAGAAGGGCGAGAAGGGCGGCTACGGCGTCAGCTTCGCTGTCTCCGAGTTCGACGGACGGCGGCGTATCGGCCACGGCGGCGCGGTCTACGGATTCGCGACCGAGTTCGCCGCCCTGCCCGACGACAAACTCGGTGTCGTCGTGATCGCGTCGAAGGACGTCGCCAACGCGGTCACGCGCCGGGCCGCTGACGTCGCCCTGCGGCACATGCTCGCAGTGCGTCAGGGGAAACCCCTGCCCGCCATCGCGGAGACGAAACCGCTCGATCCGGCCCAGGCGCGCCGCCTCGCCGGGCACTACCGGGCGGGCAAGAAGCAGATTGAGCTGCGCGAGGACGGCGGGCGACTCTACCTCTGGCCGCTGCTGGGCGGCATGCGCATGGAGTGGCGGGCCGCGGGCCAGGAGTTGCTGGCCGACGACATCACCGCCCACGGGCTGCGCGTCGTGCCGAGGGGGAAGAAACTGCACATCGGCGCGGACGTGTACGAGCGCGTCGCGGTCAAGCGCCCGGAAGCGCCGCCGGCGAAGTGGCAAGGGCTGATCGGCGAGTACGGCTGGGACCACAACACGCTGTACGTGCTGGAGCGGGACGGCAAGCTGTACGCGCTGATCGAGTGGTTCTTCCTCTACCCCCTTACCGAGGTATCTGCCGACATCTACGCTTTCCCCGACTTCGGCCTCTACCCCGGCGAGAAACTCATCTTCACGCGCGACGACACCGGGCGCGCGACGAAGGTGGAGGCGGCGAGCGTGCTGTTCCCGCGGCGCGCCCTCGAC
The DNA here is from genome assembly GCA_020847555.1 of Gemmataceae bacterium. The sequence continues at coordinate 10,081 of JADLBT010000169.1, read as the reverse complement.
GGCGAGGGCAAGACCTTCCAGATCCGCCCTGCCCGCCCGGTCGCCGAACTGCGCCCGGCAGCGCTGAAGGCGAACCCGCCGGCCGAGCAGGGGCCGTTCCGCAAGCCGGACCTGATGGAAGTGGTCGCCCTCGACCCGACCATCAAGCTCGATATCCGCTACGCGACGACGAACAACTTCCTCGGCACACCCTTGTACACGTCGGCGAAGGCGTACCTGCAGCGGCCCGCGGCCGAGGCGGTCGTGCGCGTCCACCGCAGGCTGAAGGAGCAAGGCTACGGGCTGCTGATCCACGACGCCTACCGGCCGTGGCACGTCACGAAAATGTTCTGGGACGCGACGCCCGAGAAGCTGCGCCTGTTCGTCGCCGACCCGGCGCAGGGGTCGCGGCACAACCGCGGCTGCGCCGTGGATCTGACGCTTTACGATCTGAAGACCGGCAAGGTAGTCGAGATGGTGAGCGGCTTCGACGAGTTCTCCGACCGCTCTTACCCGGAATATCCGGGCGGGACGTCGCGCCAGCGCTGGCACCGGGATCTGCTGCGGCGGGCGATGGCAGCCGAGGGGTTCACCGTCTACGAGGTGGAGTGGTGGCACTTCGATTACCGCGACTGGCGCGCCTACCCGATCCTGAACCTCACCTTCGAGCAGCTCGCGGCGGGGAAGTGAAAGGCCGGCGAGGCGCCGGCGCCGACTGGAACCGTATCCGTGGGAGCGACCGTTCATGCCGGCTGCGAAAACCGCCCTGCTGATCCTGCTTGGCGTCATCGGGGTTCTGTTCTGCGCCGTCTGGGCGGGCGAGCTGACCCGGCGCAGGGGGTGGCGCGTACCGACCCCCTTCCAGGGACTGGTTGGGTTCATCAGCGACTTCCTCGACACTCTGGGGATCGGCTCCTACGCCACCACCACGGCGCTCTACCGCCTGCGTGGGGTGGTGCCCGACGAGAAGATTCCGGGCACGCTCAACGTCGGCCACACCCTCCCGACGATCGCCCAGGCTCTCATCTACATCACCATCCTGGAGATCGAGATGATGACGCTGGTCCTGCTGATCGGCGCCGCGGTGCTGGGCGCCTGGCTTGGGGCCGGGGTGGTCACGCGCCTGCCGCGGCACAGGATCCAGGTCGGCATGGGCATCGCGCTGCTGGTCGCGACCGGGTTCATCCTCGGCCGGTTGCTGGACCTCTTCCCCGAAGGTGGGCACGCTCTCGGCCTCGACGGCGTCCTCCTGGCCGCGGGGCTCGCCGGCAACTTCGTGTTCGGCGCGCTGATGACCATCGGGATCGGTGCCTACGCCCCGATCATGATCATGGTGAGCCTGCTCGGCATGAACCAGAAGGCGGCGTTCCCGATCATGATGGGGTCGTGCGCGTTCCTCATGCCAGTGGCGAGCGTCCGTTTCATCCGGACCGAGGCATACGACGCGCGCGCCGCCCTGGGGCTGGCCCTCGCGGGGGTGCCGGCGGTGCTGCTGGCCGCGTTCATCGTCAAGGATCTGCCGCTGGACGTGGTGCGCTGGCTCGTCGTGGTCGTCGTGGTGTACACCGCCACGACCATGCTGCGGGCCGCCTACGTGGAACGGCGGCAGGCGCTGGCGCGGGGCCAGGCGCCGGCCACCCCCGACCTGCCGCCGCAGGTCACCGGGGGGCCGGCGGGACGCTGATGGGGATGTGCGGATAGGAGACGTTGCCGGTCTGCGTGACCACCACCGCCTGGTCGGCCCCGGCCAGTTGCGGGACGCGATCCTGGACGTAGTGCAGCAACCCGGCCAGTGTGAGCACCTCGCTGCGCGGCTCGCGCATGCAGTCGAGTACCGCCCTGGTCAGGGCGCCGTGGCCGAGCGCCGCCTTCTCATACGCCACCTGGTCCTTCATGCACGCCGCGATCAGGACCACGCCGCGCTTCTGCCGCGTCTGGGTAAACTTCCGCAGCGCCCCCTCCACACCCCCGCGGTCAAACCCGGTCCGCCCCGGCGTCTTGCGCAGCCCGGGCAGCGTGATCGCGCCGCTGTGGCAGGCGTCCATGATGACCACCACCCGGCACTTCATCCGGCTCAGGTAGTCCTCCCAGACGTTCCCCCACGACAGGGCGCCGGTCGCCATCAGCTCGCGCGGGCTATCCGGCGGCCCCGGATCGAAGTCCGACGGCAGCAGGTAGAACTGCTCGCTCGCCGGGTGCTTGTCCCCGTGGCCGGCGTAGGTGATGATCGCCAGGTCGTGTTCGCGCGGCGTGTCGCGCAGCCACTTCAGCTTCGCCGAGATGGCGCTGGCCGTCGCCTGCCCGTCGCACAGCAGCGCGGCGTGGACCTTGTGGAACAGCTTGCCCTGCTGGGTGCGGAAGGCGGTCAGCAGCTCCTCCGCGTCGCGGTGGGCGTAGCTCAGTTTCAGCCCCGGCTGGCGGTAGCGCGAGATGCCCAGCGCCAGGACGTAGAGATCGACGCGGGTCGGGTCGTCGCGCCAGCTGACCTGCAGCTTGACGTCCGCCTTGCCCGGCCCCTCGTTCTCCACCCGAACGCGGATCACGTTGCGCCGCCCGGCCGCCAGCGTCACCGCCTGCGTCTCGGTTTCGAGCGCCTCGCCGCGCGGGGCGATCGAGTCGAACGCGAGCGCGGTGCCGTTGACGACGGCCGTCAGCTTGACCTTTGGCAGCCCCTGCCCGGGCGGGCTGGCAGGCCGTAGCCCCAGCCACAGCTGCACTGCCCGTTCCTGCTCGAAGGAGTTCTTCTCGACCAGCAGCACCTCGTTGGCGCCGGGCCGCAGTTCCGCCGCGACGGTCTGCGAGAACACGGCGCCGGGCGGGTACTCGTCGGCGTCGAACGTGAGACCGCGCGATTGCCGCTCGTTCACCTGGACGAGTTCGACCTGATGGTCCGCGTAAGCCTGGCGGGCCAGGACGGTCGGCCCGGTGTCGGGGGATGTCGTGTCGCCGGATCCGCCACGATACAGCAGGTAACCGCCGGCGGCCACGAGGACGACCACGGCGGTGGTCGCGAGAGCCACGCCGGGCCAGCGGCGAGTCCGGGTCAGCGCCTCCTTCACGCCCTCCTCCGTGCCGGCCGGGGTGAGCACCGCGACGGGCGGAGCAGACGCCGCCCGAAGAGCGGTGGCGGACGGTCGGCCCTCCGGAGTCGCGCGAACGCACTCGACCTCCGCCTCGGTGAGATCGAGTTCCAGCACGACCAGCCGCGGCCCGGTCGCCCCCAGTCCGATGACGTCGCCGACCTGCACCGGGGCGCCGGTGGTGACCCGGCGGTCGTTGACGAAGGTGCCGTTGGTCGAGCCGAGGTCGGTGAGGCGGGCGCCGTGGGCGGTCAGGTCGAGGCGCGCGTGCCGCCAGGACACCTGCTCGCCCTGGACCGGCAGTTCCGAACGCGGGTCGCGGCCGATGCGGACGGCGGGGCCGGCGTGGTCGAAATGGGCGTCCACCCCGGGGGCGGTGATTTCAAGCCGGAGTTTCATCCGAGGATCCTCAGCACGAACCGCTGTTCGCCGAGCTGAAAGCAGCAGGACTGGTCCAGCGGCATTTTCGCGATGCGCACCCAGCAGCCGTTGAACGACCCGGCGCTGGTAAGAAGCCAGTCGCCGCCGGCCGCTCGGTGGATGCGTGCATGGCGTGCGCTGAGCAGCGCGTCCCCGGGGAGGGCGACGTGGCACTGCGGGTCGCGGCCGATCCAGTTGTCCTCACCCGGCAGCAGACGGCGCTGCCCATCGCCGCGCGGCGTGACCTCGACGAGGGACGGCAGCAGGTCCGCCGCCATGACGCCCTGCCACGGAGTGGTGTCGCGCGGCCGGACGGCGGCGAGCAGAGACGGGCCGTGCGGGGCCGCGTCGAATCGGTAGCGCCCGCCGCCGAGCAGGACTTCCTGGCCGTGCTCGAGGGGGACGCTGGAGACGCGGACGAACGTGCCATTAGTGGACCCGAGGTCGGTGAGAACCCAGCGCCACCGGCCCTTCTCGCAGGTTCGGCTGATCTCCGCGTGGCGACCGGACATCATCGGGTCGTGGGGGATGACGACGTTGCCCTCGGCGCGGCCGAGGACGAACCTGTCCGTGCGCACCCGTACCTCCTCGCCGGTTTCGGCCCCGTCGTCGAGGATACCGAGGACGGCCATGGGCGGCCGGTGAGTGGGCCGGAACGGGACGGGCGGGGCCGCCACCTGGATGTTTTCGCGGACCGTCGGGAGGTGGAAGTCGCCGGTGGCCTGGCGAATTTCGTCGAGGGACTCCAGGCGCAGGGTTTCGCCAGGCGGGTTGGGGGTGACGTTGCTGGAGGGGGTGGGCATGGCTCTGCTCTGTCGCGGGCGCCGGGAGCACAGGCCCAGGTTCGTACCCCGGCGGGATGGAACGATTTCGAGTATACCCCTCGGCGCGAACGCGATGCAACGCTTTCCCGCCGGACCGGCCGGTTAGCCCGGGCCGTTCACGCCCTCAGCGCGTCATCGAGGATCGCGAGAGGAAGGGCCGGGACGGCCCGGAACGCGACGTCGTTGGTGACGAACAGCGCGCACCCGGCGGCCGTCGCGGTGGCGGCGTACAGCGCGTCGGGGGTCTTGAGCTTCGTCGTCGCTCGCAGCCGGGCCGCCTCCCGCAGGATGGCCTGGGTGATCGGGAGGAGCCGGGTTTGGGCCTGGTGGAAAAGTGACTCGTAGGTGTTCGCCAGCGCCACGTCCCCGGCCTTGAACGGGCCAACCAGGGTTTCCATCAGCACCAGATCGCTACTGACGATTTCGATGGTTCTCCCCTTCGCCGCGTACCGCAGCGGCTGGAGGAGCGGCCAGTAGGTGGGGTGCTTCTCCACGCTGTAGATCACCGAGTTCGCGTCGAAGTAGACCAGACCGGAGGAGGGAACAGTTAGCGATCCCATGCGTCCTTCTCCTCCCGCAGGTGCTGCTCGTACTCCTCCCAGGTTGGGAAGGCGCGGGGATCCGATGGGAGCGATTTCAGAAAGTCCAGCGCCGAACTGAACTGCGGTTCCGGCTTGCCGGGCAGGACGACGATGACCTCCACCGTGGCGCCCTCGGGCAGTTCCGGGGCGCTGATTTCGAGGCGGTGGCCGGGCAGGACCGTGGTTTCCAGGCGCAAGGCGGATTGCATGAGAGATACCTCCCTGGTCCATTATACCCCACCCGGTCGGCGCGGGCTCGAATCGGCTGGGGCGGGCAAGTGCGCTGGAGCGAAGGGAAGGGCGTGGGCACCACCCGCAACGACGATCGACGGAGGTGACGAAGTCGCGACTATCGCCCAGACTCCGTGGAGCAGGCAGGAATGCCTGCCCCACGGAGGGAGTCCCGGACTGGTCCTTACCTCTGGCCGAAGACGGTGTCCAGCGCCTGGGTGTAGCGCGTCCCGAGGTCCAGCATCCCCGCCATCAGCGTGCTGCCGATGTCATCCGACAGCCCGGCGAGGTGCCCGTACTCGTGCAACATCGCCGTCAGCAGGTCAGTCCGGCCGGCAGCAGCCGACCCCGCCAGCGCCTGGCCGCTGGCGGCGAACTCCTCGTCGGCTCCCGGGGTCGGGTCCACGAACCACCCACGGCCCGCGCCGTCGTCGTCGATGACGACCCGGTTGCCGGCCGTGTAGGCGAGGCTCAGCGTGGCGCCCGGCAGGTCGCGCAGCTCGACCGTCACTCCCGCCAAACCGTCGAGCAACCGCGAGCTAACGCCCGCGGTCCGCAGGCGACCGAGAGCGGCGGAGACGACGGACTGCAGCTGTCCGGTGCTGATCGCGGCCGCGCCCGGCCCGCGGTCGAAGGCGGCCCGGAGCGGGGCGGCCGGAAAGTTCCAGTCGCCCGCCACCGGCAGGAACGTCCCCTGCCCGAACTGGAACGGCCCGACGTCCGGGGTGCCCGGAGTGTTGGTATTCCGCAGATACCAGTTGCCGGCTGGGTCGAACACGCCGACGGTGGAGTCGCCGTCTCCATCCCAGTCGCCGCCGATCGGCGTCCACGACCCGGCGCCGTAGGCGAACGGCGCGACGTCCGGCGGGCCGGCCGTGTTGCTGTTGCGCAGATACCAGTTGCCGGACGGATCGATCACACCGATCGTCGTCGTCCCGTTGCCGTCCCAGTCGCCGACCGCCGGCTTCCACCCGGGGCCGCCGTAGGGGAACGTGCCGCCGTCCGGGATGCCCTGGGTGTTGCTGTTGCGCAGGAACCAGATGGCCGTCGCCGGGTCGAACACGCCAATCGTCCAGACGCCGTCGCCGTCCCAGTCGCCCGCAACCGGGAGCCAGCCGGGGGTGCCGAACGCGAACGCCGCGATATCCGGCGCACCGGCGCTGTTGCTGTTGCGCAGGTAGAAGGTGGCGGTCGCCGGATCGAACACGCCGACCGTGAAGTCGCCATCGCCGTCCCAGTCGCCGACGATCGGCAGCCACCCCGGAGGACCGTAGGCGAACGGACCGATGTCCGGGTTGCCGGCCGTGTTGCTGTTGCGGAACGTCCAGTTGCCCGTCGCCGGGTCGAACGCCCCCACGGTGCTCGTCGCCACCGGCCCGAGCAGCCGCGCGACGGCGATGCGCGTCGTCGCGCCTGGGGCGCCGTTGAATCCGGCCACGACGATGCGCCCGTTCCGCTGCAGGGCGATGCCGGTGGCCACGTCGGCGTTGTTGCCGCCGACCTGGAACGCGATCGTTTGCCGGCCGTCGGTGTCGAACGCCGTGTCGAGGGTGCCGGCCGTCGTCAGGCGGGCGACGGCGAAGTCGCTGTCGCCTGCGGTCGCGGTGGCGGCGCTGCCCGCCAGCAGGATGCTGCCGTCCGCCTGGATGGCGACGTCGTTGCCCTCGTCGTTGTTGGTCCCACCCAGGTTGAACGCCACCGTCTGCCGGCCGTCGGTGTCGAACGACGTGTCGAACGAGCCGTTGGCGTTCAGCCGGGCGACGGCGAAATCCGTCTCCCCACCGATGGTCACGGTCGTGGTCCCGACAACGACGATCTTGCTGTCCGGCTGCAGCGCCGCCCCGGTGGCGAAGTCCTGGTTGAGCGAGTTGAACGCAAACGCCTGCCGGCCGTCGGTATCGAATGACGTGTCGAGCGAGCCGTTGGCGTTCAGCCGGGCGACGGCGAAGTTGAAGGTGTTGGCAGCGTTGCCGACGTTGGCGAACCCGGCGAGGACGATCTTGCCGTCCTCCTGAATGGCCAGATCCTGGGCGCGGTCGTTGTTGGTCCCACTGGGGGCAGTGCCGAGGTCGAAGGAGACCGTCTGCCTGCCGTCTGCATCGAACGACACGTCGAGCGAGCCGTTCGTGTTCAGTCGGGCAACGGCGAAGTCGTAGTTGCCCTGGGCGTTGACCTGGGCGAACCCGGCGACAACGATCTTGCCGTCGATCTGGAAGCCGACCGCAGTGGCCTGGTCGTCGCGCGCGGCCGGCGTGGGCGGGATGGCGGCCGGACCGAGGTCGAAGGCGATGGTCTGGATGCCGTCCCCGCTGAACGACGTGTCGAGGCTGCCGTCGGTGTGCAGGCGCGCGACGGCGAAGTTGGCGTCCCCGGCCCCAACAACGGTGGACCCGACGACGACGATCCGACCGTCACCCTGGAGGGTCAGCGCGAACGCCTGGTCGTTGCTGCCGTTGCCGATATCGATGGTTGTGCGCCCGCCGAAGCCGAACGACGGGTCAAGGACGCCGCGGGCGTCGAACCGGGCAACGGCGAAGTCGGTCCCGCCGTTGCTGAAGGTGAAGGTGCCGGCCACGACGAGCTTGCCGTCCGGCTGGACGGCGACCGCGTTGGCGACGACGGACGTGTTGGTGCCCAGGAAGGCGATGCTCTGCCGGCCGGCAAAGGCGCCCGCGTTGAACGACGGGTCGAGGGCGCCGGCGGCGAGGAGGCAGCGGTCCTCCAGCAGTTCGAGGCGAAGGGCGGCCTGCCCGCGAACGCGGGCAGCGGCGGGCCGCACATCGGGTCGCACGGGGCGGATGCCGGAGGCAGTCGCGCCGGCGAGGAGCCGGCCGGCCAGGCTGCGGAGCCACGAGAGTGTGCGCATGACGATCTCCCAAACCTCCAGAAAAAAGGGGACGGAGCGGACCTGACCGCTCACTCGCGCTCGCGGCGGGTAAAGACATCAGCTGCAACGGCCTCCTAGAGATCCAGGTCGTCGAGCGCGTCCATCAGGTTGTCGAGGTCGTCCTTCGGCTGCTGCGGCTTGTCGGCCTGACGCTTCGGCATGCCGACGGTCGTACCGACCGCGGCGCGGCCGTCGGCTACCAGCTCGCGGTCGCGTTCCAGGGCGGCCTGCTCCAGGGCATCCTTGACGTCGCCCACAAAGAGCCGCGTCAGGTCGATCTTGAGTCCGCCGACGGCACCGACCGGGGCGCCGGCGATGGCGGGCGTCTTGTAGTCGGGGAACATGATGGCCTGCTCGGGGCAGACCCGGCTGCACGCCGGACAGCCACGCTTGCAGCTGTCCTGGTTCTCGACGGCGATGCGGTCGAGGCGGTCCACGCCGTAGACGCCGAACAGGCAAAAATCGAGGCACTCCATGCAATTGGTGCAGCGGCTGTAGTCGATCACCGGATACCAGCGCCGACCGGGCGTCTGCAGCAATTGCTCCGGGGTGAACTGCGGTTCCGCGGCCAGCGCCTTCTCCGCCGTCCCGTTGCCGTTCCCGCTCAGGCTGGCGCCGAGTGCCACCATGACGGGGTTGGCGCGAGCCTTCTCCTGCTCCTTCGCCTCGCGCCGCGCGCGACACTCGGCGGCGATGCGACGCACCTCCTCGAGGTACGGCTCGGGGGAGCTGACGGTGCGCAGGTCGAGGCAGTAGATGTGCCGGTCCGGCGCGCCGACGGCGCCGATGCCCCTGGGCGGTTCGGGCTCCTCGCCGTCCGCCTCGTCCTCGTCGGCGGGCGGCTTCAGCTGCGACTCGACGAAGCGACCCTTGATGCCGTCCCGGTCGAGGAGCCAGAACGCGGCCCGCGGGTACATCCAGCCGATCACCACCAGGTCGCCGCGAGCCCCTTCCAGGAACAGCCGGGCGGTGTGGTCGGCCGGCAGGTCGTACAGGTGCGGGACGGTGGCGACGTCGAGCCCCGGCTCCATGATGAGGGCGGCGACTAGCGCCTCCTCGAGGGCGCGCTTCGCCGGGTTCTTGCCCTGGGCCTGCGACAGGACGACAGTCAGACGGTGGCGGGTCATGAGGAAGCTCTCAGCGGTCAGCTTTCCACGGTCAGCGGTCAGTCGAGAGCTGACCGCTGACCGCCACAGTTCACACCTGTCCCTTGAGGATGCGCTGGGTGTTCTCCCAGCCCGCCTCCAGGAAGCGATAGTATTCGTCGGGGCTCATCGTGCCGGCGAGGTCGCCCTCCATGTCAAACAACCAGCCGGCCTCGTAGGTAGCAGTATTGATCGGAGAAGGATCTTGCAGCAGCTCCTTGTTGAACGCGGCGAGTTTGCCGGCAATCGGGGCAAACAGATCCGACTCGGCCTTGGAGGTTTCAATGTGGCCGAGCTGCTGCCTCAATTGCAGGGTATCGCCCTCGCCGACCGTCCAGTCGAGGAAGTAGACGTCCTTCATCAGGCGGACGGCGTAGCTGCTGAACCCGAAACGGTGGCGGCCTTCGCCGGGACGGCACCACATGTGGTTGCGCGCGTAACGGAGGTCGCCGGGCAGGACGGCGGGGTACTTCCCCATCATGAATGTCAGCAGCTCGGCCATCGTTGGGAGGGGTCAGGGGTCAGAGTAAAGCCCACGGGTGGCGTCCCGTGGGGCAAATCCCCGGCACTGTACCCACGGGACGCCACCCGTGGGCTTTGGGTGGACTTTCATCTGACCCCTGACCCCTTATTAGGTATAGCGCCCGCCCCGGTACTGCGGCTCGAAGAACGTCGCCAGCAGCCGGTCCACCTGCAGCAGCCCGTCGCGCGTCATCTCGACCGACCCGTTCGTGCGCGTCAGGTAACCGGCCCGTTCCAGCTGGTCGTATCCGTCCGCGAACTCCGTCAGGATATCGGCCCCGAACTTGCGCCGGAAGTAGTCGGCCTCCAGCCGGCCGGTCTTCAGTTGCAGGATCATCTCGCGGATCAGCAGCTGGTGCGGCGGCACCGGCAGCGCCCGGCCGAGCGGCAGCTCCCCCCGGTCGAGGCGGGC
>JADLBT010000168.1 GCA_020847555.1 Gemmataceae bacterium | reverse complement strand
TTGTGGGAGATGACAGTCAAGACCGCGTCCGGGCCAGCAGAGGAGGAGGCAGCCTACCGCGCGATGGTGCGGCGCTTCCCGAACGAGTCAAAGTACGCGCTGGCGCTGGGCGAGGTGCGCGTGCGGCAGAAGGACGCGGCCGGCGCCCGCGCCGTGCTGGCGCCGCTGGCCGAGAAGGGCACCCCGACGGTCCGCGGGCCGGCCCACTACCAGCTGGCTCGCGCCTGCGTGCTGGCGAAACAGCCGACCGAGGCGCTGAAGCACCTCGACGCCGCCCGCGCTGCGGACGCCGAGAGCGCCGGGACGATGGCGGCGTGGCAGTTCCAGGGGGAGGTACATGAGCAACTCGGCCAGGTGGAGGAAGCGGCAAAGGCCTACCGGCACGCGGCGAAACTGAGCCCGGAGTCGCCCGGACCGCCGGCTGCGCTGGTGCGGCTGGCCCTGACGGCGGGGCGCCGGGCGGAAGCGCTGACGGAGCTGCGCCGCTACACCGTCCTGGTGAACGACGACCCCGACGGGCTGGTGCGGGCCGCCGCCTGGCACCTGGAGCTGGGCCGCGCCGACGACGCGCTCGACCTGGCGACGCGGGCTCAGGAGCACCGCTTCGACGCGCGGGCGCAGCGGGTGCTCGGGCTGGTGCATTTGCAGCGGGGCAACCACGAGCGGGCGGTGTTCCATCTGGGCAAAGCCAACCGCGAGGACAACGTGCTGGCAGGCCTGGTCCATGCGTACCTCGCACTCGGCCGCATCCAGGAGGCGATCGATACCGCCGACGCGGCCGCCCAGGTGGCGAAGCCGTCCGCGGCGCTGCGGCAGGCGCGGGAGGAGGCGGCCGGCGTGTCGGCGCGGCGCAAGGCGTACCTGCGTGCCCTCGAGGCACCGCTGGAGAAGGCGTATCCGTGGGCGGTGGCGATCGACGCCCTGCTCGCCGCGGACCACGCCCGGCGGTCCGGCGCTCCGGCTGCCCGGGTGGAAGCGCTGCTGGCGGGGGCGTTCACCACAGGAGTCGATTTTGGGCCGGCCTACGCCCTGCGCGCCGAACTGACGCTGGGGCGCGGGCAGCTGAGCCGGGCGCTGGCGGATGCGGAGCGGGCGGTGTCGCTGAGTCCGGGGGAAGGACGGGCGTACTACGTGCGGGGACGGGTACGGCTGGAGCGGCTGGAGAGGGATGCGCTGACGGACCTGACGCGGGCGGCGGAGTTGACGCAGCGCGGGGACGGGCTGATCCTCCACTGGCTCGCCGCAGCGCAGTTCCAGTCGGGGCTGCGGAGCCAGGCGCTGACGACCCAGCGCGAAGCGATCCGCCTGCGTCCGAACGACCCCGACCTGGCCGAGCAGCTGCGTCAGTTACAGAAGGCAGCAGGAGAATGAGGGCAGAGAGGTTGGGAAACAACAAAGCCCACGGGCCGCCGCCCGTGGGCCAGGTTTCTACCGACTTGGCCCACGGGCCGCCGCCCGTGGGCTTTGGCCTGATCCCCAGCCCCCAGCCCCCAATCCCTACCTCCCAGGGAATGCTCCCGGCCGCACCGGGTAGGCGTGGTGAAACTCGAACCGGACCAGGCGCCAGGCGTCCTGGCTCTCGGGACGGCTCGTGTCGAGGTTCTTGTCGGCGGCGACGATCGCCCTGCCGAGGACGAGGATCTCCGGCGTCTCGGCCGCGGGCAGCGGGTTAGGGAGCATCAATTCGACGGCAACGCTCACCTCGATCTTGCCATCGGTCTCCTTCCACGGGCTGAACGCCTTCGCCTCCTGGTCCGGGATGTTCGGCGCCTTCGCGAAGCCGTTCAACAGGAAGGCCGAGGGCAGCACGCCGCGCAGCTTGTCAGCCAGTTCCGCCGACCCGGTCCGGAGCCCCTTGGCGGTGACCGGCCCGGTGCCCTGCAGAAGCTGGTGCAGCCCCGGCAGGTAGGTACGCGAAACCTGATTCTGGGTGGCGGCCACCCCGTAGGCGGCGGCAACCAGGTTCACCGGCCCGCCGGACAGCGACCCGGCGGCCGCCCCGGCCCGCGCCTACGCATCGACCCACAACAGCGCGGGAGTGGTCCCGGCCCACTTGCGGAGGCTCGCCCGCTCCGACGGCGCGCGGGTGGCGAAGTACGTCTCCATGATCCGCTGCTGGCCGACGTTCTGCAGAAACGTCTGCACGAAGCCGATCGCCCGGCCGCGCATCCGGCGCATCTTGTCGCCGAGGTCGGTCGTCAGATGCGGGAGGCGTTGCAGCGGCTCGCCCGGGGACCAGAGAACCCGCCACCGGCGCCCCTCGCGGGGGTCGTCGCTGTCCGCGCTCTGGACGGTCACCGGCATCTCGAAGCTGCCCTCTGGCGTCACGATCCGATAGATCCGCTCGACCTTGTACCCCTTGCCCTCATACGCCCAGGTGCGCACTCCCTGCGGCTCGACCCTGGCTTTCGGATCCTGGAGCAGCTGCACGAAGTCTGCCTCGGCGAAGATCGTCAGCTGTCCCTTCGGGTTCTTCTCGTCTGTCGCCGTCAGACCCTGCGCGATGGCGTCCGCCCGATTGGTCCGCAGCCGTGGGGCGAGGGTCAGGAGGTACGCGGCCTCGATGTCGCCTGCCTGGAGGTGGGGGAAGAACCCGGACGAGGCGGCTTTCCCCTGTTCCTTCTCGGTCAGGAAGCGGTTGGCCTGCTGCCGGATCGCCAGGCCGGTGAACGCGGAGTAGGTGCCGTAGCCGAGGCCAGCGAGCAGGCTCACCCACAACCCGAGTCGGGCCAGTCCGGTCCCGGCGCGGGTGCCCTCCGAGTTACGGATCTGCCGCAGCGCCAGCACCGACAGTCCAAAGCCCGCGGCCGCCAGCAGCAGCAGCCAGGACGGCAGGAGGAAAGGTTCGTGCCGGAAGAAGGCAAGGGCGACACTGACGACGACCAGGATCCCGTAGATCACCCCGCAGGCCAGGCCGAGGATGGCCAGACCGGACAGCGGGCGGTAGACGAGCGGCTCACCGGGGCGGTCCGCGGTGAGCGGGGGGGTTGGTTCCGCCATGGTGGCACCTCATGTGAGTGACAGAGTGACAGGAAGTTGGGTTCCTGTCACCCTGTCCCCCTGTCACGTTTAATCGTCGGCCGGGGCGGCGTCGGAGATGTCGGTGAGCATGGCGCGGCGGGCAGCGTCGCCGGGGGTGGTGCCGCGGCCCTGGACCACGCCGGAGGCGTCGAGGAAGATCTTGTCCTGCAGGATCTCCTGGATCACGATCGCCAGCTTGTCCCCGCCCTTGACGTCCACCAGTGGCTTGGCGCCGGTATTCAGGGCGACCATGCGCTTCTGAATCAGGGTCGAGAGCTTGAACCGCCCGCCGACCTTGTTCACGATCCCCTCTTCTTTCAGATCGTCATGCATCGCTGTCCCTCCTCGCGAACAGAGGCCGCAGAATGGCGCTCACCTGGGCGACCGCCCGGTCCCGGACCTCGTTGATCACCTGAAAATCGTACTCCCCCGCCCGCTCCAGCTCGCGCCGCGCCCCGTCCAGGCGGCGCCGGATCGTCTCCTCGCTCTCCGTCCCCCGCTGCCGCAACCGATCCTCAAGCGTCTTTAGCTCGACCTCGCTGTCCAGGGAGGACGCCCGCAGGAAGATGGACACCGCATCAGAGCAGTGGGTGCGCACCTGGGCTGCCCCCTGCACGTCGATGTCGAGGATCACCCCGATGCCGCGCGCCCGGTACGGATCCACCTCGTCGCGCGGCGTCCCGTAGTAGTTGCCGAACACGGCTGCCCACTCCAGGAACGCTCCGGCCTCGATCCCCGCCTCGAACTGCTCGCGCGTCCAGAAGTGGTAATGCTGTCCCTCGCGCTCGTATTCGCGTCGCCCCCGGGTCGTCGCGGACACGGACAACCGCAGCGGGAATTCGCCAGCCGCGAGCAAGCGCTCGATGACCGTCGATTTTCCACTCCCGCTCGGACCGGACAGGATGATCAGCGGAGCCTTGGCCATGAGGTCAGGGGCAGTCAGTAGTAGGCAGGTGGCAGTAAGAGCCTTCCGGTCTGTCCGTGCTACTGCCTCCTGCCGACTGCCCCTACTCCACGTTCTGCACCAGTTCGCGGATCTTCTCCAGCGCCGCCTTGATTTCCACCACCGCACGCGAGATCTCCACGTCGCCCGACTTCGACCCGATCGTGTTGGCCTCGCGGAACATCTCCTGGGTCAGGAACTCCAGCTTGCGGCCCGGACTCTCCTTGTCGTGCATCATCTCCTGGAACTGCCCCAGGTGGCTCGCGAGACGCACCACCTCCTCGGCGATGTCGCTGCGCTCCGCGAAGATCGCCACCTCTTTTATCAAGTCATTACGGTCGATCTGCACGTCCAGTTCACCCAGCAGCGCGCGGACCCGCTCCAGCAGTCGGTCCCGGTACGCCGTCGAGATGTGCGGGATGCGAGCCCGGATGCGCTCCAGGTGAGAGCCGATGGCGTCGCGCAGAGCGAGCAGTTCCTGCGCCATCGCCCGCCCCTCCTCCTGCCGCATCGCTTGCAGCCGCCCCAGCGCCTCCGTCAGTACCCGTTCGATAACCGGCCAGTCCTCCTCCACATGGGTGGATGTGCTCCCCGGTTCCGGGACCACTCCGGGCAGGGCGAGCACCTGCGCGAACAGCGTCTCGCCGCGGTCGGGGAGGTTCAGGTCCGCGGCGGCGGCCTGGATCTGGGTCAAGTAGCTGCGCAGGGCGACGGGGTTGATGCGGAAGTCCTGCGGGGCCGCCTGCCGCTCACATCGAAAGTGGACCTGCAGCGTGCCGCGCCGCACGGTCCGGCGGATCACCTTCTCGAACTCGGGTTCGAGGAGGTGGTACGGGTCGCTCGCGCGGACGGTAACCTTCAGGTAACGGTTGTTCAGAGCGCGAAGCTCGATGGACAGGGCAAGGGCGTCACCCTGGTAGCGCGCCTCCCCGTACCCGGTCATACTCAGCAGCACGCCTACCTCATTTCGGGAAACAGGGACCGACAGCGGCGCAGGGCAGGAATGCGAACAGACTTCCGGGTCCGACCGGACCCCGGAAGTCTGCCCGCCGGGGCTGGGCCGCGACGGTGGGAAAGCACGCGAACGACTTATTGCGACCGATTCTGCGACTGGCCAAACGTCTCCTCGCGGCTGCCGTCGGTCACGGAGTTCTGGATGGCGCGCACCTGGATCATGGTGAGCAGCAGCCAGATGCAGGCGGCGTAAATGGTCACCCGTGTGAACGCATCGCCGGCACGCGAGCCGAACGGGCTCGACCCGCCGACCCCGCCGAGCGCGCCCACGAGGCCGCCGCCCTTGCCCCGTTGAATGAGCACCAGCAGGATGAGGAAGATACTCAGCAGGAGCAGAATGAAGTTCAGCGGGCCGGTAAGCGCCGACCAGATCGCGAAAAGCGTCACGGCAACGTCCTCTTCGGGAAAGCCGGGTGATCTCGATAACCAGAACGGTATTATAGGCTCCCGGGACTGCCTTGAAAAGATAACCTGGGAAGGAGCATGCCCCGGTTGGGCTTGACACGGCTTCGCCCCGCGGCATAATTCGCCACCCCTGGCCGTCGCTCTCGCCAGCAGTTCAGGAGAGGTTCCATGAAGATGATCAGACGCGGCACGCTGCTCGCTTTTGTCGCCCTCGTTCTGGCCGCGCCCGCGGCCGACGCCCACGAGCGGGGCGGGTTCTCGATCGGCATCGGGCTGGGCGTGCCGGCCTACCGCCCGTGGTATCACCACCATCACTACCACGGCCCCTACTACCGCCCGTACCCGGTCTACGTCGCTCCGGCCCCGATCTACGTCCCGCGGCCAGTAGTGGTACAGCCGGTTCCGGTCATCGCCCAGCCGGCAACGATCGTCGTGCCACCGGCCCAGGTAAGCGCATCACCCGCGCCATCCGTACAGCCGGCCCCCGCGCCCATCCCGGCTCTGTCGCCGATCGCGACCACGTCCTCGAGCGCGGACAATCCCGCGGTGGGGCACCAACTGCAGCTTCTGATCCACCCCGACGAGCGGGTGCGGAGCGATGCGGTGATGCAGCTGGGGCGAATGCGTGCGGACCGGGCGGTTGACCAGCTGACGGCGACCCTGGCAGGGGACCGCAGTCCGTTGGTGCGCGAGGCGGCCGCCCGCGCGCTCGGTCTAATCGGTGCGCGTCGGGCCATGACGGCGCTGCAGTACGCGGCCCAGGCCGACGCCGACCGCGATGTGCGCCGCAGCGCCCAGTTCTCGGTAGAGGTGATCGCGACGAGTCTGCAGCGCCCGTAGGCCGCAGGGAGGCCAGTTCCAAAGCCCACGGGACGCCACCCGTGGGCTTTCTTCTGGCTGCCTGCGGCCTACTTCTTCTTCTTGCCCGGCTGCGGCCACCAGTGCAGGACGACGAGCGTCGGGCGCGGCCGCTTGGCGTCGCGGTCGAGGGTGAGCGTGTTGTCGGACTTGAGGATGCCCGAGCGCACGAAGCGCGCGTTGTCCTTCGGCTCCTTGTTGATCTCCAACCCGCCGTCCTTGCTCAGCGCCACCGCTCCAACCGGCGCCTCGTCCAGAAACTCGTCCACGGTCAGCAGATCCTCGTAGCGCACGTTCCCGTAGTGCATCGGGATGACGTACTCCTTCGGCTGAATCTGCCGCACCACTTCCTTCGCCTCCGAGCCGTTGAGGGTGTAGACGCCGCCCACCGGGATCATCAGCACGTCCACGGGGCCAAGTTGCTTCAGCTGAGCGGGCGTCAACTTGTGGCCGAGGTCGCCCAGGTGGACGATGCGCCACCCGTCCACCTCCAGCACGAACGCGGTGTTCAGGCCGCTCTTCATCCCCTCCATGCTGTCGTGGTACGTCGGCACCGATCGGATGTGGAAGTCCTTGAACTGCTCGTCCACCTTGTTCCACTCGGTCGCGCGTCCCCGCCCTTTCAACCCCGGGATGACCTTGAAATCCTTGTCCTTGTGGTTGATCAGCACCGTTTGTTGCGTGTGATCGTTGTGGAGGTGGCTGAACAGAACGGCGTCCGCCTTCAGCCCGCCGATGACCCGGCCGTATTCCGGGATGTCGTGCGGGTCGAGGGCAATCGTGGTGCCCTTGCTGGATTTGACGAGGAAGAAGGACTGGCCGTGCCAGCTGATCCGGGTCTTCCCGGGCTCGCCAGCGTCGCCGACGGCGGCCGCTGCGAGCGCGAGCGCGGCCGGCAGGGCAAACAGAATACGGGTCATGGGAGTTCCTCCGGCTTGTCGAGGACGCGACGTTGTCCCGGCGGACGGTCGGCGGTGCGGGCGCTCAACAAGGACGCGGCAGGGCGGTGCGCCTAACCGAGCCCCGGGCGAGGGAATTTGTTTTGATCATAACAGGTCTGCCCGGCCGGGGCGAGCCTTCGGCCCTGCCGGTTTCCGGCTGATGCCCAGCTGGAGCCGCCGGGCCACGATTTCGCCGCCCCGCCCGCGTCGATGCTTGCAATGCTTGACCGGCCGAGGATAATGAATGGGAGAGGCGCGCCGGCGCAGCACGGCTCGACCCACCCTCCACACAGGGCGGATCATGTACTGGTTGGATACCACCATCCTGGCCGTCCTCGGAATCGGAGCCCTGTTCGGCGCCGTGAGCGGTCTTCTCATGCAACTCGCCCGCCTGATCGGGTTCGCCATCGCCCTGTACGTCGCCATCTGCTTCAACGCCGACGCGGCCGCACTCACCCAGCGCTGGTTCGTCCAGGAGGCCGACCCGCGGGTGGCACAGATCGTCGCCTACGTCGGCGTCTTCCTGCTCGTCTACCTGGGCATTTTCCTCTTCACTCTCATCCTCGAGCGCGGCATGCGTGCCGCCCGTCTGCAGGGCCTCAACCGCGTCCTCGGCGCTCTGCTGGGCGCGACGAAGGTCGGCCTGATCCTCGGCGCCGTGTTCCTCGCGCTGGAGCACGTCCCGAACGACGCGACGCAACAGATGGTCCAGCGCTCGACGATTGCCCCCGTCCTGGCGCGCGGGACCGAGAGTCTGGTCGTGGCGCTCGCCAACGAATACCCCGACGAGGTGCGCAGCGGCCTGCAGAACCTCGGCAAGTCCCTCCCGCGGGCCGCCGACCTCAAGGCATGGGAAGGGTCCGACGACAGCGAAATTCCCTGATAACCCGGTTCGACCAGGCCGGGCCGCCGCTCAGGACGGGGCCAGCAACTCGTCGATGCAGGCTCCGGGCAGAAAGTCGAGCGGGTCGTACTCCTTTCGGAACAGCCGCGCCGGCGCCCCCACGAGCAGCACCCGCCCGCCCTCGACGCGCAGCAACCCGCCCTCCCACAAGCCCACCACCGGCGTGTCATTCAGCTCGTGAAACTCACGGATGCGGTCGTCGCGCGTCTCGCCGAAGTGCGGGCGGTACTCGTCGTCCTGCTTGTAGTAGGTCGGCCCGGTGAAGTAGTGTGGGTTGACCTGGAACGGCACCAGGCCCAGCGCGTCGAGGCTCGGCGGAAGGAGGATCGGCATGTCGTTGGTCGTCTTCGCGGTCGGACATCCGCACCGTCCGCCCCGTACTGGCTGACATGCTCTGCCGCACCTACTCCGCCGACTACACCCCTGAATTGCCATCCATCACCACCCGCCTGGGCCAGGAAATCCGGCGGCTCCGGAACGAGGGCCACACCGTACCCTCCATTGCCCAGCAATTGAGGGTCTCCGAAGCCAGTGTATGGCGGTCGTTGCGCAAGATATAAACCACAACGACGGTCCGTTAAATACCTAACTATCCGAGCAGCTCCGCCAGATCGGCACCCGGAGCCACGTCCACCGGGTCTTGCCCCTTGCGAAACACCCGCGCCGCCGCCCCGCTCAGCTCGACGCGGCCGCCTTCGCAGCGCAGCAGGCCCGCCTCCCACAGGCCAACGACCGGGGTGTCGTTCATCTCGTGAAACTCGCGCAGGCGGTCGTCGCGCGTCTCACCGAAGTGCTCGTGGAATCTGCCGTCCTGGGCCTTCACGAACGACTGCCCGGTGTAGTAGTGCGCGTTGACCTGGAAGGGCACCAGGCCGAGCGCGTCGAGGCTGAGCGGTTGCACGATGGGCATGTCGTTGGTGGTCTTGATGGCGGGGCACGCCACATTCGTCCCCGCGCTCACCCCGAGGTACGGCAGCCCGTGCCGCACCCGGTTACGGATTACCTCCAGAAGCCCGAAGCGGTACAGGTCGTTCAGCAGCCGGAAAGTGTTGCCGCCGCCGATGAAGATTGCCTGCGCCTCCTCGACCGCCCGCACCGGGTCGGCGTGGCGGTGGATGCCGTCCAGCTCGTAGCCGGCGTGCAGGCCGCGCTCCGTCATGGTCTTCACGTAGCCGTCATGGTCGCGCAGGGCGTAGGGCACGAACAGCAGGCGGCCGATGTCGCCGAAGAACGCCCGCATTGCAGCCGCCAGCAGGCTCACCCGCTCCGGTGTTCGGTATCCGCCGCTGCCCAGAAGTACCCTCATGCTGCCCCTCCGCCCGTCGTCTCAAAAACTCGCCAGCATCAACCGCACGGCGATGGCTCGGCTACTGGCCAGGGAGGGTATTTTACGCGAGCCGTCGCGTCCCGCCAGTTCCCGGCTGCCCCAGATTCTGGAGCTGAGCCGCCAGGGTCTTGGCTGCGCATCTGAGGCGGGATGAAGTTCACCAAAGTTGTTCTGTAGGAAGGAATGATCGACCACCCTTGTCGGACTGGTTCCGTCGCG
>JADLBT010000167.1 GCA_020847555.1 Gemmataceae bacterium | reverse complement strand
GCCCGAGACTGCCGCCCCCCCGACCCCGCCCGAAACTGCCATCCAGGCCGACACCCCTCCCCCTGGCGCCGCGGACGCCGCCGAGACGCCCGCGGCTGAAAGGCCGCGCCGCGCCCGCGCGCCGCTGACGGCCGCGGCGTTCGCGGTCCGCGCGCGCAGGCTCGACTGGGTGCTCGTGGGGCTCGTCCTGGTGCTCGCCTTCTTCCTCGGGTCGTTCGCCGTTGCCAACACCGATTACTGGCTCCACCTGGCCACCGGCCGGCTGATCGCGCACGGCGAGTACACGTTCGGCACCGACCCGTTCGCGGTCGCCACCGACGGCGTTTACTGGGTCAACCACGCCTGGCTGTTCGACCTCGTCCTCTACGCCGTCCACAGCATGGCCGGCGTTCCCGGGACGGTGGTGTTCAAGGCGCTGCTGATCGTCGCCCTCGCGGCCGTCCTCCTCGCCATCCGCCGGCCCGAGCAGGGGCTGTGGCTGCCGGTGGTCTGTACCGTTCTGGCTCTGCTCGCCCTCAGCCCGCGCCTGCCGCTGAGCCCCATCGTCGTGTCGTTCCTGTTTCTGGGGCTGACGGTGTACCTGCTCCACCGCGCGACCGGGGCGGATGCTCCGGTCGCGCTGGCCGGCCTGTCGTTCTCCCCGCTCTGGCTGCTGCCTCCGCTGTTCGCGCTGTGGGCCAACCTCGACTCCTGGTTCGTCCTCGGACCGCTCACCGTTGCCCTGTTCCTGCTCGGAGTCGGCGTGCAGCGGGCGCTCGCGGGCAGACCGGCGGAGCACGAGAAGGGGCAGGCGGATGCGGGGCGGCTGGCGCTGGTGCTGGGCGTTGGGCTGGCCGCCTGCCTGGCGAACCCGCACCTGCAGCGTGTGTTTACCCTGCCGTGGGATCTGGCGATGCTCGAGGTCGCCGGCCCGGACGTGCTGCCGGATCGGATGGTTGGTGGAGCGCTCGCCCTTCAGCGGCTCAGACCGTACCTGAAGGAGCAGATCCCCGCCGCGAAGGACTCGCCGCTGGCGCAGGGTTACTGGACCAGTTCGGCCCGCGGGGGGAACGTGGCGGGCCTGGCGTACTTCCCGCTGTTCTTCCTCGGTTTGTTCTCCTTCGCCCTCCGCGCTTCCCCGGTGCGGAGCGAGGAAACCGGCCCTGTGCGGCGCTTCCCCGCAGGGTTGTGCGCGGTCTGGCTCGTGCTCGCCCTCCTCAGTGCGTGGAACGTCCGCCTGGTGCCATTCTTCGCCGTCGTCGGCGGCCCGGCCCTGGCCCTGAACCTGCAAGATCTCTTCGGCCGGAGCCGCGCCCGCGCCGGCGAGGGGCTCACGGCGCGGACCCAGGGGTGGTTGCTCGGCGGGCGTGTCCTCACGGCTCTCGGGTGCGTGCTGCTGCTCGCCCTCGCGTGGCCGGGGTGGCTGCACGCGGTCCCCGACAACCCGCGCCGATCCCACCGGGTCGGCTGGGACGCCGAGGTCGATCCGGAGTTGGTGGAGCTGGGACGCCGGGTCAGCGAGTTGCGGACCGCGGGGAAGCTGCACAATGGGTTCAACGTGACGCTGGAGTCGGGCAACTACCTGCCCTGGTTCGCCGCGCCCGGGATGCGTACCTTCTTCGACACGCGCTTCGATCTGTTCCCCCACACCGCCGACACCTACGGCCAGGTCCGGCAGGCCCTGGCCGAGGAGGCCGACCGGCTCCGGGGCCGTGTCCCGCGCCCGAAGACGATGGAGACGATCCACCGGGCGTTTCGGGACCACGGCATCGACTACCTCGTCTTCACCGGCATGGACCGGGACGCGGGCGCGGGGGTGATCGCGCTGCGCCTGCTGCTGGAGTCGGGCCAGTTCGTGCCGCTCCTCTTCGACGGGCGCAACGCGCTGTTCGGGTGGCGGGATCCGCTGCGGTCGGGGGCCGACCCGTTCGCGGGAGTGGCGGTGGACTTCTACCGGCAGGCGTTCGGCCCGGTGCCGGCGGACCACCAGGCGCCCGCCCAGGGTCCGGCCCCGCCGGAAGGTCCGCCCACGCTCCTCACTCGCTACGCCACCGGGCCAGCTTCGGCCCCGTCCACATTCAGCGCGCGGCTGAACCTCGACTGCTTCCTGTTGCTGGGGCAGGCGTGGCGCGGCCCGTACGCGCGGCTGGTCCAGGGGACCGCCTGGGTGGCGCCCCTGGCGGCGGCGCCGGCGGACCCGCTGCCGATGCTCCGCGGCCTGGTCCCGCTCGCGGTCCCGCACCAGCAGTATTACCTCATGACCGGCACGGCGACGGATCTCGGCCCGCCGCCCTTCCCCGTGCTGGCCGTGCGTAACGCCCGCCGGGCGGTGGCGGAGGCGCCCGACAGCGCCGACGCCTGGCGCGCCCTGGCGGACGGGTACGCGATACTCGGCCGCGATCTGGAGCAACACTGGACGCCCCAGCGGGCGGCGGGCTCGCACCACCAGCTGCTCACGCGCCAGACCCTGCGTCACGTCCAGCGCGTCGCCGCGCTGCGCACCGCCCTGCGCCTCCAGCCGGACAACGCCGAGCTGCACGACCAGCTGGCCCGGCTGTTCCTGGAGATGAACTACCTGGACGCCGCCAGGTATCACCTGGAGAAGGTGCTCGAACACCGTGACTCGCTCATCCGGCGCGGCAATCCGAAGGCGGAGGCGGAGCGCGTGAAGCGAATCGAGAGGGAGGCGAAGGCGGTGACGGACGAGGTCAAGCGGCGGAGCGACGAGTACGAACTGCAGGCGGCCGGCCAGCGCTCGCCGATGAACCGGATGGCGCTGGCGCTGCTGGCCCCGACCCGGGTCCGCAATGCCAAGGGGGCGGAGGCGAAGGTCGAGCGCGGGCTGGCGCTGCAGGCGCTGGACGGGCTGCGCGAGGCGTGGGAGCGGATCGGGAGCCTCGACGCCAGGGAGCAGGCCGGGGCGATTGACTGGCGCGTGCGACTGCTGCTGATGCTGGGGGAGACGAAGGAGCTGCACGAGAACTTCGGCCCGGACGTGAAGAAGGTACTCGGCCCGGCCCACGAGCTGCTGGTGGCGGTGGCGCTGGGGAACTACGCCGACGCGGACCGCGTCCTCGGCCAGCTGGAAGAGGAAATCGAGAAGGTGTTGCCGGCGAGCAAGGCATCCGGGCTGATCGCGGCCTGGGAGCGAAAGATGACGAGGGAGCGGCAGGTAATCGTCGCGTCTTTCCTGCCGTGGGTTCCGGTGGTGCCGGCGCTGCAACCGCTGCCCCTGCCCTCGACGCACCACCTGGCCCCGTTCGCCCTCACGGTGCAGATGCCCCCGGAGGTGCGCGAGGCCCTGGGCGTTCTCGGACAGCGGGCGGAATGGCGGAGTTTCCGCGGCCTGCTCGCGCTGGAGCGGGGCAAGACCCGGCAGGCGGTCGCGTACCTGCGTGGAGCGCAGGAACTGGTCCGGGGCCGGTCCGACTACCCCAACCGGCCGGTGGCGGTTCGCTACCTCACCCTCCTGGAGCGTCAACAAGGAGCCGCCAGCCGTTAGAAGTGGTTGCCAAACTGGCCCTGAGCGTCAGCGCGGGACGACCCCGCTGGCGCTCGGGGCCAGTCGGAAGGTTTTGCGACCGCTTCCTGGCGCGCGGACGCATCTGTCCCGCGTTCGTAAGAAAGCGAGGAGGGGCAGTCGTGAGTTGAGCGCCTGGGAGGGGCGGGCATGACGGTCGCAATCAAGGTGCCTGTAGTCGGCGAGTCAATCACGGAAGGGACGATCGCGCGCTGGCTGAAGAAGGAAGGGACGTACGTCCGCACGGACGAGCCGCTGTTCGAGCTGGAGACCGACAAGGCGACGACGGCGGTGCCGGCTCCGACGTCAGGGACGCTGCACATCGTCGTCCCCGAGGGCGAGACGGTGCAGATTGGCGCCGAGGTCGGCTACGTCGATCCGTCCGGCAAGCCCGCCGCCAATGAGAAGGCGCCACCCGCTCCCGCCCGCCCTGAACCGGCCCCCCCCCAGAAGGCGGCCCCGGCCGCTGCTCCCGCCCCGGCCCAGGAAGTGGCGGCATCGCCGGCCGCCCGCCACATTGCCGAGAATCGCGGTCTCGACCTGCGCGAGGTGCCGGCCACCGGCCGCGGCGGGCGCGTGACGAAGGAGGATGTCGTCAACTTCACCGAACTCCAACCCGCCCCGGAGGCGCCGCCGTCCGTCACCACAATCCCGCCGACCCCGGGGCGCGAGACGCGCCAGCGCATGAGCGCGATCCGCCAGCGCATCGCCGCGCGCCTCGTCGCGTCGCAGCAAGCGACCGCCACCCTCACCACCTTCAACGAGGCCGACCTGTCGGCGGTCATGGCCCTGCGCACGCGCTACAAGGATCGGTTCAAGGAGAAGCACGACGTCGGCCTCGGGTTCATGTCGTTCTTCGTCAAGGCGGCCGTCGAGGCGCTGAAGGCGTACCCGCTCGTCAACGCCCGCCTCGACGGCAACGAGATCGTGCAGCACCACTACTACCACGTCGGCGTCGCGGTCAGCACCGACAAGGGGCTGATGGTGCCGGTGCTGTGCGATGCGGACCGGCTGACGTTCGCGGAAATCGAGAAGGCGCTCGGCGCGCTGGCCGTCAAGGCGCGCCAGGGCGCGATCACCCCGGGCGACCTGCAAGGCGGAACATTCACGATCACCAACGGCGGCGTGTTCGGGTCGCTCCTCTCCACGCCGATCCTCAACCCGCCGCAGAGCGCCATCCTCGGGATGCACGCGATCCAGCAGCGGCCGGTGGCGGTGGACGGCCAGGTCGCGATCCGGCCGATGATGTACCTGGCCCTGTCCTACGACCACCGCATCATCGACGGTCGCGAGGCGGTTCTGTTCCTGGTGCGCATCAAGGAGTGCATCGAGGCGCCCGAGCGGCTGCTGCTGGAGATTTGAAGACCGTTTCGCGCAAAGCCGCAAAGAGCGCAAAGACAGACCTCCTTTGCGCTCTTTGCGGCTTTGCGCGAAACACGAGGAGGAGAAGATGGCCGGCGGTTACGATCTGGTGGTGATCGGAGGCGGGCCGGGCGGATACGTCGCGGCGATCCGGGCGGCGCAGCTCGGGCTGAAGGCCGCGTGCGTCGAGAAGCGCGCGGCCCTGGGCGGCACCTGCCTCAACGTCGGCTGCATCCCGAGCAAGGCCCTGCTCGACTCCAGCGAGCTGTATCAGCTCGCCAGATCCCGGTTCGGCCGCCACGGCATCCGCGTCGGAGAGGTCGGCCTCGATCTGCCGGCGATGCTCCGCCGCCAGGACGAGGTGGTCAAGGGTCTGACCGACGGTATCGCCCACCTGCTCAAGAAGAACCGCATCACCTCCGTGCAGGGGATGGGCCGGCTGGAAGGGCCGGGCAAGGTGTCGGTCACGGGGCCGGACGGCAAGACGACCACTCTCGAGGGCCGTGCGCTCCTGCTGGCGACCGGGAGCGAGCCGACGCCGCTGCCGTTCCTGCCATTCGACGGCGAACACGTTGTCAGCTCGACCGAGGCGCTCGCCTTTCCGAAGGTTCCCGAACACCTCATTGTTGTCGGCGGCGGGTACATCGGGCTGGAACTCGGGTCGGTGTGGGCCAGGCTCGGAGCGAAGGTGACGGTGCTCGAGTTCCTGCCGCGCATCCTCGCGCTGAGCGACGTCGAGCTGGCCGGCATGGTCCAGAAGGCGCTGCAGAAGCAGGGGCTGACCTTCCACCTGGAAACGAAGGTGACCGGCCATGCCAGGGGAGACGGCGGGGTGACGGTCCGGGCCGAGGCGCACGGGAAAGAGCAGACGTTCCGCGGCGACCGGGTGCTGGTCGCGGTCGGGCGCCGGCCGTACAGCGAAGGGCTGGGGCTGGCCGAGGCGGGCGTCGCGCTCGACAGGGGCGGGCGGGTGGTGGTGGACGAGGCGTTCCAGACCAGCGTCCCGGGCGTGTACGCCATCGGCGACCTCATCGCCGGCCCGATGCTCGCGCACAAGGCGTCGGAAGAGGGGATCGCGGTAGCGGAGCGTCTGGCCGGCCAGAAGACGCACGTCAACTACGCGACGATCCCGAGCGTGATTTACACCCACCCGGAGTTGGCAAGCGTTGGACTGACCGAGGAGCAGGTCAAGGCGGACGGGCGCGCGTACAGGGTCGGCAAGTTCCCGTTCAGCGCCAGCGGGCGGGCGCGCTGCCTGGACGAAGCCGAGGGCGTGGTGAAGGTGCTCACCGACGCGCGCACCGACCGGATCCTGGGCGTCCACATCCTCGGGCCGCGCGCCTCGGACCTGATTGCGGAATGTGTGCTGGCGATGGAATACGCCGCCAGCGCCGAAGATATCGCCCGTACCTGTCACGCCCACCCGACGCTGTCGGAGGCGGTGGGCGAGGCGGCGCGGGCTGCCTGGAGCGCCGCCCTGCACTCCTGACCAGGTTCGCCCGGCGGCTGCCGGTACAGCCCCTACCGCGAGCAGTCCTTCGCGCCGCGCGGCAAGGATCCGCGATCGAATGGCCGCCGGGTCATTCCCTTCCCCGACGCCCGCCGCCACAATGGAGGAGTGCAGCGCGGGGAGCCGCGCCGCGGAGCGCCCGGGCCTCCCGGGTGAAGAACCGTACCATGTCCTTCACGCATGCTCCTCAGTATGTCCGGCTGTCTTCCGTCCCCTGCGGGGTGCGCGCCGCCGCGGCGCTGGCGGGCGTTCTCCTGGCCGCCCCCGCCGCGTGGGCAGAGGCTGATGCTGTCCGCGACCTCCGGTGCGAGGTGCTGGCCCGCGAGGTGCTGGGACGCGATCCGGCCCTGGCCCGGTTCAACATCGGCATCCGGGTGCGTAATCGGATCGCGACCCTGGTCGGCCCGATCCCCTCGCGCGACCTGGCCGCGCGTGCGGCGGCCGCGCTGCAAGGTATGCCGGAACTGGCGGCAGTTCACAGCGAATTGTTCGTGGAAAGGCTGGAGGACTTCCCTCTCGCACCGCGCGCGGCACCGCCGCACGTACTGACGAAGGTGCCGGCGAAGCGCTCTCCCCCGCCCGAGCCAGTGGAGTGGGTTCCCACGGTCCCACGACCATCGGCCGAGGAAAAGGATCTCCAGCCGACCGGCCCCGCGAGACCGGCAACGCCCATTTCGCGCAACCCGCAAGCGGTGCCCCGAGAGGCGTCCAACCCAGCCCGACACCCAGCGGCGGACATCGGCCCCGCGGTGCAGCAACTCCTGCGGGAGGACGAGCGTTTCCGGCGAATCCATGCCAGGGTAGAGGCGGGTCATGTGATTCTGAGCGGGACCGCGTACCGCTGGGAAGACCTCCACGAACTGTCGCGAGCGGTGGCGCGCCTCCCCGGAGTTACGGGCGTCACCTTGCAAGCGATTCACGCCTACCCACGTCACCGCTGATCGAGGGGCCATGACGCGGGCGCCGCGTTTTTCACTTTCCCGAACGCTGGACAGGGCGGGGCCGCGTGGATAAAATACGAGTGCTGGTGAGGTAGCTCAGCTGGTAGAGCATGTGACTGAAAATCACAGGGTCGCCGGTTCAACCCCGGCCCTCACCACTACTTACCCCCCAATCTACCGTCTCACAGCTACTCGGCCGCCTCGCCTCCTCTGCGGCCCTTCTTCCCCGGCACCACGCGGAAGTCGAGCAGGCGCCGCGGTACGTCCACGCGCACCACCTCGACGTTGACCCGGTCGCCCAGCCGGTAGCGCCGCTTCGTCTTCCGCCCGGTCAGGCTGTGTGTCGTCTCGTCGTAATAGTAATAGTCGTCCTCCAGCGTACTGATGTGGACCAGCCCCTCGATCGGCAGTTTCGCCGCCTGGGCGTAGAACCCGTAGTCGGCTACGCCAGTGATGATCCCCTCCAGGCGCAGCCCGATCCGGTCTTCGAGGTAGAGCAGCATCTTCAGCTTGATCAACTCGCGCTCGGCGAGGTCGGCCCGGCGCTCCATCTTGCTGCAGTGGACGCCCAGCGCCGCCAGTTCCGTGTCGTCGCTCCGCGCCTTGCCGGTGCGCAGCCAGCGGCCGAGGATGCGGTGGACCGTCAGGTCGGGATACCGCCGGATCGGCGAGGTGAAGTGGCAGTAGTCGTCGATCGCCAGCGCGTAATGGCCCTCCTCGTCTGGGGCGTAGACGGCTTGCTTGAGGCTGCGCAGCAGGGCGTAGTGGACGGCGTAGGCGTCCGGCTTGTCAGCCGACTCTTCCAGGATGCGCTGCAGCGAGAAGCGATCGACATGCCTGGGCACCTTGTACCCGAGGCTGCGCGAGAACTCGCCGAAGGCGCGCAGCTTCTCGTCGTCGGGGGCGGTGTGGACGCGACGCAGGAACGGGACGCCGAGGTCGCCGAGGTGTTCCGCCACGGCCTCGTTCGCCGCCAGCATGAACTCCTCGATGAGCTGGTGGCTGACGTCGTGCCTGGCGAAGTGGGCGCCGGCGACGCGGCCCTGCTCGTCGAAGTCGAGTTCGACCTCCGGCATGTTCAGCTCCAGCGCGCCGCGCTTCATCCGCCGCCTGCGCAGGAGCATCGCCAGGTCGCGCATGCACAGCACCATCGCGACCACTTCGGGCGCGCAGGCGGCGCCTTCCTTTTCCGGGTCGGCGAGGAGGGCCGACACCTCGTCGTAGGTGAAGCGTCTGCGCACCACGATCGCGCCCTCGGCGAAGCGCGTGGCGGTCCGCTGCCCGGCTGGCGTGTAGTCGATCATGGCGCTCTTGACATAGCGCACCCGCCCCTGCTGCAGGCTGGCGAGGCTGTTCGAGATGATCTCCGGGAACATCGGCAGGACGCGCTGCGGCAGGTAGACGCTGGTGGCACGTTTGCGCGCCTCGCGGTCGAGCGGGCCGCCCGGCGGACAGAAATGGGCGACGTCGGCGATGTGAACGCTCAGCTGCCAGTGCTTGCTCTTCGGGTCGATGGCGAGGGAGACAGCGTCGTCGAAGTCGCGGGCGTCGGCCGGGTCGATGGTGATGGTGAGCTGTGCAGTGAAGTCCTCCCGGCCGTTCAACTCCTTCTCGTCGAACGCATCGGCCGCCCGGCGCGCCTCGGCGAGGGCGTCGTCGGCGAACGGCTCCGGCAGGCCGAAGGCGCGGATGATCGACAGCGTATCGACCCCGGGTTTGCCGCGCGGGCCGAGTACCTCGATGATGACGCCCTCTCCGCGGCGATCCTCGGCGGTCGGGAAGCGGAGCATCTCCAGCACGACCTTGTCGTCCGGCCGGGCGCCCTTCGCGCCGGGATCGCCGACCCAGATGCTGTGGCTGAAGACGGTCCCATCGACGCGAACGTATCCCTGGCCGTGACGCTCGAAGTAGGTGCCGACGAACGCGCGGGTGGCGCGTGCGGTGACCTGGATGACCTCTCCGCTCGGGCCGTGGACCTTGCCGGCCCGGCGCCGGATGCGGACCAGCACCTCGTCGCCGGTGGCGGCGTCGCCGGCCGCTCCTTCGGGGATGTAAATGTCCGGGCTGACGGCCCCATCGACCATGTGCGGGCGGACGAACCCGAACCCGCTGCTGGTGCCGCGGTACACCCCGCTGGCGGTGCCGTGCTGCTCGACGCCGCGGACGGTGTGGTTCTTCCCCACCTGGATGCGCTTCTGCTGCAGGAGGGCACGCAGGGCGCGGCGGAAGTCGGCGTACAGCTCCGACGGCACGTTGAGCTGCCGCGCCAGCGCCTTGGGCTTGAGCGGGACGTAGTTCTTGCGCGACAGGTACGTCAGGATCTGCTCGGTGAAGTCGGCCATGAGTCTCTCTTTCCCTCGCGAGCACCTGCAGCCCGGACGATCATCCTCCGGGGGGAAATGTGCCCGATGGACGCACCGTGGACGCGAGAAGTTCGGTGCCAAAGCCGTTGCTGGTCGGGCGATGGCTCCCGCCCGCGGCCCCCGGAGGCAGGCGTCTCGACGCCCGCGACCGCTCGTGGTAGGATTCGGGTGGAATGTCGCGGCCTGCGACGGAGGAGGAACGATGGGATCTGCGAACCGCGTGTTGAACCTTCTCGACTGGGCGGACGACGGCCCGCTCCTCCGATTCAGCTGGGCGGACGACAGAGACTATTTTGGCGAACGCATCTGGGAACACACAACCCCAGGCGAGCCGATTGTCTCCTGGTACAACGAGACTCTGCTCCCCCTGGCCCGGACGCGAAGGAGCGCATTGACAACGGCGGAGGTGATCCGGAGCCTCGCAGGACGAGCCGCTGCGGCGATGATCCCGGCGGCCGGGATAGACTGGCTTGGGTTGGCCCTCTACGCCCACCGATGTCATCGCCAGGCTCTTGGCCAATTGTTCGTTCGCGCCCCCGCCGAGTGCCAGGCGGCGTGTCTCGCCACCGACGTTCTGGCCACGACCCTGGAGGGCATCTGGGATCGGGTCGCCAGGGCGGTGGACGCGGAACTGGGCTCGGCGGCCTGAGCCGGCGGGGGCCACCACAAGCGGGGATCGTGAAAGGGACGCCGTGATTGCGCTTACCATCCAGACGGCCCCCGATGCTGCTTTCCCTCGGTTGACTATTGTGAGGCTGCTGGCCGACGGTGCGTTTGAACCGCTGGTGCCGCCCATCGATGGTCGGACGGCGTTCGCCGGAGCGATTGTGGACACCGGCGCGCCTTATGTCATCATCCCTCACATCCTGCACCGCGCCGGCCACATCAAGGTGTACACCGACCTCGGTTCGCAACCGTATCGCGTGCTGTCGATGAGTGGCGCTCCGCTGATGCAGCCGTTCGTGGAAGTAGGGCTCTGCTTCCTCGCGAAGGGGGACGCGGGCGCATTCGCGTACCGACCCGCTCCCTGCGTCCCGGTGAAGGCTTATCTCCTCGAACAGAACGTCAGCCCGATCCGCCGCGTCGTCATCGGGCTCGACGCGATCCGGACGCACTTGCCCCTCTACGCCGACGGGAACCGCGCCTTCTTCCTCGAACCAGGCGAGTCCGCGCAGATCCCGTGAGCGGTCACCCGTCGGCCGCGTCGGCGGCCGCTTCGAGCCCCTCGGTCCCGTTCACGCCGCCCTTGAACAGCCGCCGCTGCAGCGACTGGTTGAACGGCGTCCACGCCGACGCCTGGTTGCGGTCCGCCCGGATGTCGCGCGTGAACGTATGCACCTTGGCGTCGAAGTTGTCCAGGTAGTGCAGCGCGATCGCCTCGGGCGTCATCGGCAGCTTCGGACTGCCGAACTCGTAGGTGCCGTGGTGGCTGACGATCATGTGCTTGAGGCGCAGCAGCAGCTCCGGCGGGAACGGCTCGCCCGTCAGGTCCGGCACCCGGGCCGCCTTCTCGTTGAGCATCTCGACGCCGATCACCAGATGGCCGACCAGCTGGCCCTCGTCGGTGTAGCCGAAAACGCGGCCGTAGCTCAGCTCGCGCACCTTGCCAACGTCGTGCAGGAAGATGCCGACGAGCAACAGGTCGCGGTCCAGCTCCGCGTAGAGCGGCGCGATGCGGTCGGCCGTCTCGGCCAGGCGGACGACGTGTTCGAGCAGTCCGCCGATGTAGGCGTGATGGTTGCGCACCCCCGCCGGCACCTTGCAGAACCCATCGACGAACGCCTCGTCCATCAGGAAGCACTCGACCAGCCCGCGCAGGTGCGGGTTGCCCAGGCGCAGCAGCAGCCCGCGCAGGCGCTCGTACAGTTTGCTGACGTCGTGCTCGGTGTGCGGGAGGAAGTCGGTCAGGTCGATCCGCGTCGAGTCGGCCCGGTCGATGTGGCTGAGGATGATCTGCAGCGCACCCTGGAACAGCTGGACCTTGCCGCGGACGCGCAGGAAGTCGCCCTCCTCGAACGACCGGAACAGGTGCTCGCCGGCATTCCACAGGCGGGCGCTGATCGCGCCGGTGCGGTCGCGCAGCTCCAGCTGGATGTAGAGGTTGCCGTTACGGTTGGCCCGGAGCTGTTTCTCCGTGACGAGGTACACCTCATCGAGGGTCTCGCCGTCGGTCAGCTCCTGTACGTAGCGCCGGCCCATGATCCGTCCGTTACCGAGTGTTGGTTGCAGGTTTGCGCCGCGGCCCTTAACCTTTTCCTACCGACGTCCCCGCTCGCTGTCCATGCGGCGCCGGTGCGGCGGTCCGTGAGACAGGCTCCGGCGGGCGTTACAATAGGGGCATGCTGCCTTCCCCGTTTCAGAATGCACTCGTCCTGACCGGCCCGACCGGCTCCGGCAAGACTCAGCTTGGCATCGAGTTGGCGGAGGAACTCGGGGCGGAGATCGTGTCGATGGACTCGATGGCGCTCTACCGCGGCATGGACGTCGGGACCGCCAAGCCGACCCCCGAGCAGCGCGCCCGCGTGCCGCACCACCTGATCGACGTGCTCGACCCGTGGGAGTCGGCGAGCGTCGCCTGGTGGCGGCAGCGGGCCGCCGCCTGCTGCCGCGACATCGAGGGGCGCGGCAAGCGGGTACTATTCGTCGGCGGCACGCCGCTGTACCTCAAGGCGCTGCGGTTCGGTCTGTTCGACGGCCCGCCGGCCGACCCGGCGGTACGCGCCCGCCTCGAATTGCAGGCCGGGCAGGAAGGGCCGGCCGCCCTGCACCGTCGCCTGGCAGAGGTCGATCCGGCCAGCGCCGCCCGGCTGCACCCGAACGACGTGCGCCGCGTCGTCCGCGCCCTGGAGGTGTGGGAACTCACCGGCCGGCCGCTCAGCAGCTGGCAGGAGCAGTGGCCCCGGCCAGCGGGGAGGGAGGAGGAACAGCCCACGGGTGGCGCCCCGTGGGCACAGCGCTGGGAATCTGACCCGCGGGGCGCCACCCGTGGGCTTTCTTCTCCTCCCTCCCCGCTCCTCTGGCTCGACCTGCCGCGGCCCGAACTGTACGCGCGCATCAACCGGCGCGTCGAGGAAATGTTCGCGGCGGGGCTGGTGGAGGAGGTGCGCGGGCTGCGCGGCCTGGCGCGGCCGCTTAGCCGCGCGGCGGTCCAGGCGCTGGGGTACAAGGAGGTGTTCGCCCACCTGGACGGGAGGGTTGCGCTGGCGGAAACGGTCGCGCTGGTACAGACGCGCAGCCGGCAGTTCGCCAAGCGCCAGATCACCTGGTTCCGCCACCTCCCCGGATGTCGTCCGGCAACCGGGGAATTGACACGGCAATTCTGGCAGCCCACAATAAGGTAGGGCGGGTTTGTACCAACCCTGGCGGCGCGAGAGGGTGAGCCCCGGTCGGCCGGCCTTTCACGGTTGCTTTTCGTTTCTGGACTGTGTTATAAGTCCCCAGAAGCGCGGTGCCGGGGGTGCGGGCATGGGCAAGGTGACGTTTCAGGTGCTGGAAGGTGTCGATAAGGGACGCACGTTCCGCGACATGATCACGCCCGTGACGATCGGCCGTGAGGAGGGGAACGTCGTCCGCCTCAACGACGAGCGCGTCAGCCGCTACCACGCAAAGGTGCAGCAGGACAGCGAAGACGTCATCCTGACCGACCTCGAAAGCACCAACGGCACTCGCGTCAACGGCACGGTCGTGCAGATCCGCCGGCTGCGCATCGGCGATCGGGTGGCCGTCGGCCGGTCGCTGCTGCTGTTCGGGTCGAACGAGGAAATCGCCAACCGCATCCAGACGCTCACCAGTCAGCCCGGCCTGTCGATCAACCGCGACGCCAGCGCCTCGCTCGGGGCCGACGGACCCGCGACGGTCCAGGCGCGCACCTGCACCGGCCCGTCCGAGAACGATTTCGACTTCGACCTGAACCTGCAGCAGGAGCGCGTCAGCCTCACCAGCGAGGCGCTGTTCATCGGCACTCGTGCCCTGCCGCCCCTGCCCCAGAAGCTGAGCCCATCCCAGGCCGCCCGCTTCGCCGAGATCCTCGACTTCCTGCACCGCGGCCTGACCTGCGCCACCGAGAACATCCAGGCCAAGGAAGACGGCACGCAGGTTAACCTGTCCTACGCCGACTGGCAGCGCGTGCTGGCCGTGCAGATGTTGCTGGCGCGCTACCTGCGTGCCGTCGCCGAACCGGACAGCCTCGGCGAATAAGCTCACCTCCCCCGCGCGTACAATACGAACATACAGGTAGCGTCCTGCGCCTGCCGCTCGCGTTTCGCGCAACGACGCCAGGAGCGCAAAGGAAAAATGTCCTGGCTCTTTGCGCTCTCGGCGTCTTTGCGCGAAACGTAAACCTCACGCG
This sequence comes from Gemmataceae bacterium, assembly GCA_020847555.1. Next base: position 34,389 of record JADLBT010000167.1, on the reverse strand, counting down.
CGGGACGGGGCTTTCACCCTCCCGCGTTCTTCCGGGCACTGAATCATGGCGGACCGGCCGTTCGTTCATCTGCACTGCCATACCCACTACAGCCTCCTGGACGGCGCCAGCCGCATCCCCGAGTTAGTCCAGCACGTCAAGACCCTCGGCATGAACGCCGTGGCGATGACCGACCACGGTAATCTGTACGGCGCCATCGAGTTCTACCGCGAGTGCCAGGCGGCCGGCCTGAACCCGGTCATCGGCTACGAGGCGTATGTCGCCCCGAACAGGCGCACCGACCGCGAGCCGCGCCGCGCCAGCACCGAGTCCGACGACGCCATCTACCACCATCTGACCCTCCTGGCGCGCGACCTCACCGGGTTCAAGAACCTGATCAAGATGTCGTCTCTGGCCTTCCTGGAGGGCTACCACTACAAGCCCCGCATCGACAAGGAGTTGCTCGAAGCACACAGCGAGGGCGTCATCTGCCTGAGCGGGTGCGCGGCCGCCGAGTTCAGCGACTACATCCTCAGGGACCGCCTCGACGAGGCCCGCAAGGTCGCCGAGTGGTTCGCGCGGCTGTTCAAGGATCGGTTCTACGTCGAGATCCAGAACAACGGGCTGGAGATCCAGCGCCTCTGCGCCGAGGGGGCAATCGACATCGCCAACCAGCTCGGTCTGCCGCTCGTCGCCACCAGCGACGCCCATTACCTGAAGCAGGACGACTGGGTCGCCCACGACGTCCTGCTGTGCATCAACACCGGCCGGCTGCGGTCCAACCCGAAGCGGTTCCGGTTCGAGGGCAACCAGTTCCACATTCGCGGGCCGGAGGAGATGTACGCCCTCTTTCCGGCCCACCCGGACGCGGTCAAGCGCAGCCAGGAGATCGCCAACCGCGTCGCGATCGAGATCGACTTCAAGAAGCGGCACTTCCCGGTCTTCACCCCGCCCGCCGGCAGGAAGCCGGAGGACTACCTGCGCGAGCTGGCCGAGCAGGGACTGAGGGAGCGCTACCGCGGCAACCCGCCGCCGGCCGCCCGCGCTCGGTTCGAGCACGAGCTGGGCATCATCACCCGCATGGGGTTCGCCAGCTACTTCCTGATCGTCTGGGACTTCGTGCGCTTCGCCCTGGAGAACGGCATCCCGGCCAGCGCCCGCGGGTCCGCGTGCGGCGCCCTGATCAGCTACGTCCTCAAGCTCAGTCACGTCGATCCGCTGGAGTACGATCTGCTGTTCGAGCGCTTCCTCGACCCGAACCGCAGCGAGGCGCCCGACATCGACATCGACTTCTGCCAGGAACGGCGCGAGCAGGTGATCGCCTACGTCAAGCAGAAGTACGGCGAGGAGAGCGTCGCCCAGATCGCGACGTTCGGCACCCTCGGCGCCAAGCAGGTGCTCAAGGACGTCGGCCGCGTCCTCGATGTGCCGCTGGCCCGCGTCACCCAGCTGACGAACTGGGTGCCCAGGGGGCTGCACGTCTCCATCGACGACACGCTCAGGGAGAGCCCGGAGTTCCGCGAGGCATACACCACCGACCCGCAGGTGAAGGAACTGGTGGACATCGCCCAGCGCCTGGAGGGGACGAACCGCCAGGCCGGCATCCATGCGGCGGGGGTGGTGATCGCGAACGGCCCGCTGACCGACTACGTCCCGGTCCACCGGGCGGTGCGCAAGGGCGAGGACACGGGCCGCGGCGGCGAGGTGGCGGTCGCGACGCAGTGGGTCATGGGCGACCTGGAAAAGGTCGGCCTGCTCAAGATGGACTTCCTCGGCCTGCGCACCCTCACCCTCGTCGAGAACGCGCTGCAGCTGATCGCGAAGACGCGCGGCCACAAGATCGACATCCAGAACCTGCCGCTCGACGACCCGGAGACGTTCGCGCTGCTGCAGCGCGGCGACGCCAAGGGGGTGTTTCAGTTCGAGTCGGACGGTATCCGCGAGCTGCTCAAGCGCCTCAGGCCGGACAACATCCGCGACATCATCGCCTGCACGGCCCTGTACCGCCCCGGCCCGCTCGGGGGCGGCATGGTCGATATGTACATCAACTGCAAGCACGGCCGCGAGCAACCGCAGTACGCTCACCCGGTCATGGAGGAGATCCTCGGCGAGACGCACGGGGTCATGGTGTACCAGGAACAGGTCATGCGGATCTTAAATAGGCTTGGAGGAATTGAACTCTCCAGTGCCTATGCCTGCATCAAGGCGATCAGCAAGAAGAAGCAGGAGATCATCGACCAGCGCAAGGCCGAGTTCCTGAAAGGGGCCGTCGAGCGCGGCGTCGATGACGCGACGGCGAAGGACATCTTCGACAAGATCGTTTATTTCGGAGGTTACGGGTTTAACAAGTCGCATTCGGCCGCTTACGCATACATCTCGTACCAGACTGCCTACCTGAAAGCGCACTACACGCCCGAGTTCATGGCGGCGCTGCTCACCAGCGAGATCGACGACGGCAACAAGCGCGACATCCTCGTCGAGCACTTCGACGACGCCAAAAAACTCGGCCACCCGGTCCAGCCGCCGAACGTCAACACCTGCTACCCCGACTTCACCGTCGTCAACGGCCAGATTCTGTTCGGCCTCGTCGCCATCAAGGGTCTTGGCCGCGGGGCCGCCGAGGCAATCGTCCGGGCGCGGCAGGAGCAGGGTCCGTTCCACGATCTGTTCGACTTCTGCGAGCGCATTGACGTGAAACTCGTCAGCAAGGCGGCCATTGAGAAGATCATCAAGGCCGGAGCCATGGATTGCTTCGGCGCTCGCCGCGCCCAGCTGTGGCACGTCCTGCCGCGCGCCCTGCAGTCCGCCAGCCAGCTGCAAACTGACCGCAAACACGGCCAGCTGAACCTGTTCGAGGCGATCGACGGCTCGGACGCCCCAGCCGACGGGGCGGGCGCGGCCGAGGCGCTGCCCGAGGTCGAGGAGTGGCCGCCGGCCGAGAAGCTGAAGTACGAGAAGGAGGCGCTCGACTTCTACGTGTCGAGCCACCCGCTCGCCCAGTACGACGACATGATCCAGCTTTTCTCGTCGCACCGGGCCGGCAGCCTGCGCGAGCTGGAGAACGGGCAGGAGGTTCTCATCGGCGGGATGCTGACCCTCGTCCGGTTCATGAACACGAAGAAGGCACGCAACGGCAACAGCCGCTACGCCCGCTTCAAGCTGGAAGACTTCAGCGGCATCGCCGAGTGCGTGATGTGGCCGGACGATTACGTGCGCTACAAGGATCTCGTCGAGGAGGACCGCATCTGCTTCGTCGGCGCCACGGTGGAGAAGACGCGCGAGGAGCCGGGGTTGCTCGTCAACCGCATCCTGACCATCGAGCAGGCGCAGAAGGAACGGACGACGGGCGTGGTGCTGGCGCTGCGGCTGGCCGAACACGGCCCGGGGCAGCTCGACCAGGTGGCGCGCATCCTGCAGCGAGCGCGCGGGTCGGTGCCGGTGTTCCTCTACGTCCGCGACGCGGTCGGCAAGCAGATGGTGCTCAAGGCGGCCGACCTGTTCCGCGTCAACCCGACGAACCTCGCGCGTGGGGAGTTGGAGGCGGTCCTCGGCCCCGGGACCGTTCACTTCTCGCGGCAGGGCAACGGCCGCAATGGACGCTAACGCCCGCGGCGCGGGCATCACTCCCGGGTCAAGTTTCCTTCAGCAACAGGCGGATGTCCTCGACCACCCACGCCGGGCGCAGGAAGTCCAGGTTGTAGATCTCGCGCACGTTCCCGCGCCGGTCCACCAGGTAGACCCGGGACGGATGGTCGAGCTGCCCGTTCGCGGCCTGCTTCGCCCACATGCCCCACGCCTTGACGACGGCCCCGACCCGGTCCGCCGACCCCGTCAGGAAACTCCAGCTCGCCGGGTCCACGTCGTACAGTCGCATGTAGCCGCGCAGCACCTCCGGGGTGTCGCGCGCCGGGTCGAGGGTGATCGACACCAGCCGCACCTGATCGCCTTTCAGCAGCCCGTTCGCCTTCAGCTCGCGCTGCACCAGCGCCATGCGGTGTGTCGTCGCCGGGCAGGTGCCGCTGCAGGTCGTGAAGACGAACCCGACCAGCAGCACCTTGCCCTTCAGGTCCGCGCTTTTCAGCGCCTTCTCGTTCTGGTCGATCAGGTCGAAAGCGGGCGCCTTGTCGATCACCGCGAGACGCGACGGCGGCGCCGGGCCGGCGCCGGCCAGGACGATCCCAAGGAGTGTGGCGAGCATCGGCGTCTCCATCAGTTGAGCAGCATATCGTGCCCGCGGGCCGGGCCGGTCGGGAAGTTGTTCAGATCGACGTCGAAGTCGGGGACGAGCTTCATTCCGTCCGACCCGACGGCCGCCAGCTTGATCCAGAACCGCGCCGGCCGGTCGATCGTGCTGAGCAGCGAGTTGGTGATGTACATGCGCTGGCCGTCGCCGGTCACGTGCATCATGTTCGGCTGCGCGAGGTTCTTCAGCGTGCTGTTCAGTCGGACCTTTTTCAGATCGCTGACGTCCCACTGCTGGATCTCGTCCGAGAAGAAGCAGCTGACGTAGAGGAAGCGGTCGTCTGGCGACTGGCGCAGGTCCACCGGAAGCTTGCCCGTATCGCACAACTTGCGCGTGGTGTACTTGCCGTCCGACTGGCCCTGCCAGACCCAGATCGAGTTGTCCAGCGCGCAGTTCGTGAAGCCGTGGTCCGCCCCCTCCTTCAGCGACCACCGGCACTCGAGCGGGGCCGCGCCGGTCGTCAGCTTCTGAAGCACCTTGCGGTTGCGGAAGTCCCACACGAGCAGTTCCTTGCCGAACTTCGTCATGTCCATCTTCGCCAGCGGATTCCTGTAGTTGTTGAAGTAGGTGAAGCTCGACGTCACCATCCGGTTGCGGTCCGGCTTGACCGCCACGTCATAGCCGTATGGCGCGTCCTTCGGCAGTGCCAGCTTGCGGACGAACTTGCCAGCGGTGGTGAACTCGGCCAGCCCCGTTGGCAGCCCGCCGTCCTTGCTGCTCAGGAAGCTGATCAGCATCCGGCCGGGCAGCGCGTAGGCGGTGTGCGGGCTGGACAGCCCGGCCTCGGCGCCGAAGTTCTCGAACACCTTCTTCAGGCGCGGCCGGGCCGGGTCGGTCGCCACGTCGATCAGGAAGGCGCGGTTCGAGAACAGCGTCAGCCCCCAGATGTGCGTCCGATCGTCGGTAAACCCGAAGTGGTGCGTCTCGTTCCCCTTCGAGCCCAGGTCGAGCTTGTGGATCGCCTTGCCGAACTGCTTCGACTTGCGGTCGGTGGCCACGACGAGCAGAAAGTCGTTGTCCTTGGCGTCGGCATCGACGCAGTAGACGTAGAGGTATTTCTCGGGCCGGTCGAGGCGTTTGACGAACGGCGACAGGCACGTCTCGGCGTCGGCGGGCGGGCAGGTGTCGAGACAGAGCAGGGCGACAAGGCAGGCCGCCACGCCACTCCCAGCGCAGCGAAGCAGGGGGCGCGACATTGGGTACTCCTTTTCGTGGTGAGCGATTGGCCGCTGATAGCTTATGGCTGGGCCAGATCGCCAGCAACATCAGGCTCGTTGGGCGGCAGCGGGGTGGCGCCGGGCGGCGGTTTGCCCTTGCCGGCGCGGATGTACGCGGCCCGGCGCCGCTCGTACTCCTCGGGGGTGAGCTGTTCGAGTTCGGTCTCGCCACCGCGGACGGCCTGGTTGAAGAGTTGTTTCAGGAACGGGATGCACCAGCCGCAGCCGGTGCCGGCGCCGCCGCACTCGGACAGCTGGCTCGGCACCTTCGGCTGGTTGAGGCGGATGAAGTTGACCAGCTTGCGGCGCGACACATGGAAGCAGTAACAGACCTTCTGATCGGGCTCCATGCCCTTATTGTAGCCGACGGCTCCCAAAGGTGAGGGTTCAACGCGAAAGCCCCTTGCACTACCTTCCTTGACCTTGCATTGCGCCGGCTCCCCCTCCACCTGCCGGTGTCTGCCGTCATGTTATGGGAAACCGGCGCTGACTCCGCTATGCTGACAGGCGAGCCCGTCACGACCGCGACGTCCGGGATCCACGAGCGACCACCATGATCGGCGACCACCTCGGCAAGTGGGTGATCTACAAGGAACTGGGCCGCGGCGGCATGGGCCGCGTCTTTCTGGCTCAGGAGGAACTCACCGGCCGCAAGGCGGCGCTCAAGGTGCTGGCCACCGAACTCGCGCAGGACGCCGGCTTCCTCCACCGCTTCCAGCGCGAGATCGAAACCCTCGGCACCCTCGACCACCCCAACATCGTCCGCCTCTACGAGTCCGGCTACGAGAACGGCATCTACTTCTACGCGATGGAGTTCATCGAGGGCCAGAACCTGGAGGAGATTCTTGCCGAGCGCGGCCGGCTGCCGTGGCCGGAGGTTCTCGCCGTCGCCCGCCAGCTCTGCCCGGCCCTCAAGCACGCCCACGACCACGGCATCATTCACCGCGACATCAAGCCGCCGAACATCCTGCTCACCCCCGAGGGCCAGGTCAAGCTCACCGACTTCGGCATCGCCAAGGTCTTCGCCGGCCACCACCTGACGGCCACCGGCGGGGTGGTCGGCACGGCCGAGTTCCTGTCGCCCGAACAGGCCGCCGGCAAGCCGGTGACCAAACGAAGCGACCTGTACTCGCTCGGCGTGGTGCTCTACACCCTCCTCACCGGCCGCACCCCGTTCGAGGGCACGAGTTTCGTGGACCTGCTGCACAAGCACCGTTACGCCCAGTTCGACCGGCCGCAGAAGATCGTGTCCGAGATCCCCTACGAGGTGGACGAGCTGGTCTGCCAGCTGCTGGAGAAGGATCCGGCCGCCCGGCCGGCCGACGGCCTGGTGCTGGCGCGCCAGCTGGAGGCGATCGAGCGCAAACTGGAACGCAAGAGCACCCTCACCCAGGCGCCCGGGAAGACGGCGGCCACCCTCGCCGACCACCGGGCCGACCTCGGAGCGGGCGCGCCGCCCGGCCCGGCGACGCTGATGAGCCGGCTCATGCGCGAGGAGCTGCGCCGCGAGAAGGAGGGCGGGCCGGTCGCCCGCGCGTTCAACAGCCCGTGGGTGCTGGTGCCGCTGCTGGCGCTGGTGCTCGGCATCCTCGTCTGGACCTTCTGGCCGGCCAGCGCCGCGACGCTGTTCGAGCGCGGCGCGGCGTTGATGCAATCGGAGGCGCTGCCCGACAAGGAGCGGGCGTGGGAGGAGTACCTCAACCCACTCAACGAGCGCTTCCCGGATCACCCCTACCGTGCGCAGGTGGAGGGATTCCGGAAGCAGCTCCTGGAAGCGCGGGCGCGCGCTGAGGCCCGGCCGGCCGTGAGCGAGGCGCAGCGCTTCTACCTCCGGGGCGAGCAGCTGCGCCTGGAGGGGAGGACCGTCGCGGCCCGCAAGGTATGGCAGGGGGTGACGGCGGTGTTCGGCGGCATCGAAGCGGAGAAGGAATGGGTGGGCAAGGCCGAGAGAGGGTTGGCCCAGCTGGACGACCCGGCGGCGACGAGGGAGCGGCTCGCCCCGGTACGGGCGGCGCTAAAGCGGGCGGCGGCGCTTCGCGACGCGGGCAAGCGGGCCGAGGCCGAACGCATCTGGGCGGGCGTCGAGGCGCTGTACCACCCGGACGACCCGGCCGGGCGGGAGTTGCTACGCGAGGTGCGCGAGGCGCGTAAGAAGTAGGCCGGCCACCGTCAGTTCCACTCCGCGACGCGCCGGCGTGCGACCCGCAGCAACTCCTGCACGGCGGCCGCGTCGGTGGCGTCGGGAACTGCGGCGAGGTAGGCGCTCAGATGGCCGACCGCCCGCCCCGGCTCGCCAGCGTGGAGCAGGCCGGCGCCGAGGTCGCGCCGCTGCAGCGGGTCGGCCGGGTGCAGGACACACAGCCGGTCCATCACCCGCACGGCGCGCGGGAAGTCGCCGTCGCGGAGGTAGATGCCCTTCAGGTTGTTGAGCATCCGCGTCACGATCAGGGCGAGCGGCAGCCCCGCCAGTCCGTCGGCGGTCGCCACGAACGCCTCGCCCGTCACCTGGCGGACCAGGTTCTCGCAGTCCGCCGGCGTCAGACGGCGGCCGCCGTGGAACGGATCGAACAGCTCCTCGGCGCCGTTCAACACCGCCTTGACGACGAAGTGCCCGGGGAGACCGACACCCTGAATGGCCAGCCCGGCCCGCGCTCCGACCGCGATCGCCACCGCCGACAGCGCGATCGGAATGCCGGTGCGGCGGTCGAGTACCTCGTTGAGGTAGCTGTTGCGCGGGTCGTAGTAGTCGCGGGCGTTGCCGTGGAAGCCCATCTCGTGGAACAGATACCGGCATAGCCCGGTCACCCGCGTCGTCAGGTCGCCGCGCAGGTACAGACGCGCCTCGTGGGCCATCGAGTCGAGTTCCGCCAGGTACGCCTCGACGTCCAGGGCCGGGTACTCGTCGCGAGCCAGCCACAGGGCCAGCTCGGCGAGATCCAGCGGAGCGTTCGGCTCCTCGGCCAGTCGTTCCAGTGCTGCGTCAAGGTTCATGCCGCTATTGTACGCGAACACGCCCGCGCCCGCTGCGCCCAGGACGCCTCCCGGAGCGCGTTCGTCGTCCAACCAGTGACAGCGGACCGTCACTCAGACTGGAAGCGCGGGGGCCGCGGGCAGCAACGGCTGGATCCGTCCGGTCCGAAACCGCCTGGTTGCCGCGCGGCGGCGGCCCGCGGATAATGCCCCTTCGCCATCCGCCACACCGGGAACTACTGGAGGAGATGCCGACATGCCGTTCTCTCTCGCCGGCCATGTGGCCGTCGTCACCGGCAGCAGCACCGGCCTGGGCAAGGCGATCGCCCTCGGCCTGGGCCGGGCCGGGGCGAAGGTCGCGGTCAACTACCTGAACAACCAGCCGCGCGCCGAGCACGCCCTGGACGAGATGCGGGCCGCGGGCGTCGAGGCCGTCCTGGTCCGCAGCGACGCGATCACCGAGGAGGGCGTTGACCGGCTGTTCCGTGAGGCCGAGGAGCGTCTCGGGCCGCCGGACATCGCGATCGTCAACGCCACCTGCGACCAGCCGCAGCGGCCGATCGAGGAGTACGGGTGGGACTTCTACCAGACCATGCTCGACTTCTTCGTCAAGAGCCCGTACCTGCTGGCGCGGCGCGGCCTGGCGCACATGAAGCAGCAGCGCTGGGGTCGGCTGGTCAACATCACCAGCGAGGTGTTCCATCGGGGGGTCGGCAACTTCAGCGCGTATGTGGCGGCCAAGGGTGGGCAGATCGGCTGGTCGCGCAGCATGGCGACCGAGCTGGCGCCGTTCGGCATCACCGTCAACACGGTCGCGCCGGGGTGGATCCCGGTCGAGCGGCACGAGCAGGATCCGCAGGCGCGGAAGGACGCCTACCGCGCCCTGATCCCGATGGGCCGCTGGGGGACGCCGGAGGACGTCGCCGCGGCGGTCCTCTACTTTGCCAGCGAGGAGGCGTCGTTCGTCACCGGCCAAACGCTCTGCGTCAACGGCGGAATGACCCCGTGGTAAGAAACCCCGAGCCCGCTGCGCGGGAAGAACCAGGAACCAAACCGGAATCCTACTTCTCCGGTTTCGATTTGATCCTTGGTATTGGTTTGGTTCCTGGTTTCTTGGTTCTTCCCGCGCAGCGGACCGTTACTTCTTCCGCCCGGCCTTCGTCGCGATCCCTCGGCGTCGGTGACGGCGAACGACCCGCGGCCCGGGTTCGGCTCGTCCTTCCCTCCGAGCGGCTGGAAGGAGACAATCGCGTTCCTATGAGGTGCGGCAAGGCCTCGATCGCCCAGTTGGTGCAGCAGGAGATGCCGTTGCGCTCGGTCTGCATCCCGCCCGTGGGGAGGGGTCTGCGCACGTCGTGGTGAGCGTGCGCGGCTCGGACAGCCTTTACCGGGCCGTGAATCAGTCGTCGTCCTTCAGGACGCTCACCTCGGTCACGACAAGGTAGTGGTCCGAGAAACGCTTGCGGTAGTCGTAGAACGACAGCCGTTCCTTCTTCTGAAAGTCGTCCAGAACCCGCAGCGTCGAGCGCGCGAACTCCGGCTGCCCCTTCGGCACGAAGACGCGGTCGAACGGCTGCGTCTCCTTGGCGGTGTGGGTGTCGAGGTCGGCCTTGTTCAGGTCGCGGAACCCGGCCCGCTCCAGTTCCGCCACCGCCGGCTCGCTCGCCCGGAGGATGTTCGTATCGCCCACGATCACCAGATCCTTCTCGCCCGGGAACGCCTTGGCCACCTGCGGCAGTTTCGCCACGAGATCCTTCACCTCCTGATAGCGGTGTTCGGCGAAGTTGCCGGTGGTGTTCGCCTTGAGGTGAACGACCAGGGCCAGGAAATCGGTCTTGCCCGAGCCGGCGGAGAACTGCAGGGCGTGGACGTTGCGGTCCCACATCGGGGCGCCCTTCGAGCTGCGGCCGTGCGCCACCGGCACCAGGAAGGGGCTGCCCACCGGCTTGACCCGGGCGGCCTTCCAGGCAATGCCCGTCCACTGACTGGTGTCGGACGCGCGCGCCTTGGGGAAGAGGACGTGGGTCCAGTCGTTGCCCGGCGTCCGGTTCAACTCGGTGAGAGCCTTTGTCAGAATCGAGTTGGTCCGAAACCGCGCCGGGAAACCCCTGGGCGCCGGCCCGTTGGCGGACACCTCCTGCACGGCGAGCAGGTCTACCCCGGAGTGGCGGATGTACCTCGCCAGATCCGCGGGCGTTTGCTCCACATTCTCTCCGGGGCCGCGCCGCGCCCCCTTGTCGCCCAGGTGGTCGAGGTTCCACGACCCGACGCGCAGGGTGGCTGCGGGCTGCGGCTGGCCCTCCAGCCCGAGCGGAACGGTCAGCAGCGCCGCCAGGGCGCAGCCCACCGCCAGGAGGGCGGTCTGTCGTTGCTGGCCGGTCATGGTGCTCTCCGGGAGAAGGGGTAGCGATCGGTCGCGGTGCCGTGCCTTGTTGTATGCAGGATCTCTCCCCCCGGCCCCCTCCCCTGCAAAAGGAAGAGGCCGGAGAGAGAGCCGCGTCCAGCACTTCAGACACGGTCCGGGCGTGGCTGCCTGCTTTCCCCCCTCTCCCCTCATGGGTGAGGGGGAAAGGCAAACCGGACAGGGTGCCAGGATGCCTCCTCGGGACCGCGCTCGCGCTGCCCCAGGAGCCGGTCGCGGCAACGCAGAAACGCCTCGATCACCTTCCGATCCCACTGTCCGCCGGCGCCCTCGCTCAGCACCTCAACGATGTGCTGGTCCGGCATCGCGCTCCGGTACGGCCGGGCACAGCCCATCGCGTCGAAGGCGTCGGCGACCGCCAGGATGCGGGCCACCAGCGGGATGTTCTCGCCGGCCAGTCCCTCCGGGTAGCCCAGGCCGTCGTAGCGCTCGTGGTGGTGCAGCACGCCCGGCAAGACGTGGGTGAGCGGCTTCAGTCCAGCGAGGATCCGGTATCCCAGGATCGGGTGCTGCTTCACGTGCTCGTACTCCTCGGCGGTGAGCGGGCCGGGCTTGCACAGGACGCTCTCGCGAATGCCGAGCATGCCGACGTCGTGCAGCAGGCCGGCGAGGCAGACGTCGTTCAACTCATCCTCCTGCAACCCCAACTCCCGGCCCAGTTCGACGGCGAAGCGGGCGACGCGCTCGCTGCGACCGACGGTGTACGAATCCTTCGCGTCGATCGCCAACGTCAGGGCGCGGGTCAGCCCGAGCAGCAGATCCTTCAGGTCGTGGTAGCGCTCGGCGGCGCGCTGGTGCAGGCCCAGGAGTCCGACGAAGGTCGTCAGCATGGCCGCGTCGGCCCGCCGAAACCCGTCCGGGTCGCCGTCCGCGGTCCGGTTGAGGGCCAGCGCCCACCCGGCCGGTTGCTCGTCCACGCAGGGCAGGGCCAGGACGTTCACAATGCGCGGGGCCGCGTGCCCCCACGGAGCGGCCCGGACGTCGTTGCAGATCACCACCCCCGCCTGCTGCCAGTCCGTTTGCTCCAGGACTGCCACCAGGTGCCGGCAGTCGGCCGGGGAGACGCGATCCTCGGCCGTGACGAGGGCGAGCCGATCGGCCTCGCGCGGCACCCACGCGACCGCCTCGACGCGGAGGAGGTCGGCCGCGGCCTGGAGGATGCGTCCCTGGTTCCGGGCCGGTTCCTTGTGGATGCGGAGCCGCCGAAACAGGTCGTCAAGAGAGAGCAGAGCGTCACAGGCGCGGCGTGCCGACACGTCCGGGCCGAGACCCGGGCGGAGCGACCGGGCCGCTCCGCGCAGCCGGTCAGCGACGGCCTGGGTCCAGCGCTGGAGGCGCGCCTGTTCGCGGACCGCGTCCGCGGGCGTGCGCGCCACGCCAGCGATCACCCCGACCGCGACCAGAACGACCTTCCCTGCCTCGTCCACGGGGAGCACCAGGCGGTAGCGGCCGTCGCCAAGAGCGTCGGCGGACGCCTTCTCGGCCGTGCCCGGGGGCCTCGGCAGGTCGGCGGCGCCGGCCAGGCACTCGCCGGTGGAGGCGTCCCAAACGCCAAACGGTTCGCCGAATTCCTCGCGCAGCAGCAGCGCCACGGCGCGGGCCTGGTCCGCCGGCGAACACCGGCGGCCGCGACGCTGCGTCCCGACCCTGTGGGGCATTGTTGTTGTTCCTGTGAGCCAGGGGCCTGGTGCCGGAGATATGCTGCCACGCCACTTTGCCGCTGCGTGCGCGGGAGTGACAGTATTAACTGGACCATGTCTCAGGGCGCCGCCAGCTTGCGGAAGCGCGGGTCGGTGCGGACCGCGGCCAGGTCGGGATCCCGCGCCACCCCGTCCCGCGGCACGCCGCGGGCCAGCGCCTTGCCCAGAAACTCGAGCGCCTGGTCCGTGGCCTGGGCTCCACCGAACCGGCCGGCGGCTCGGGCCGCGATGCAGGCTGCGGTGTACAGTGTCTGGCTGCCCTCCGGCTCGCGCTCCAGGCACCAGTTGATGTCTTCCAGGGCCGCCTTGAAGTGGCCCGCCCGGGCCAGCAGCAGCGCCCGGTAACGCCGCGCCACCAGGAAGCTGCCGTCCGCCTCGACGGCTGCGTGGAAGTGGCGCAACGCCTCCACGTCTCGGTTCCGCCGCGCCGCCAGCAGCCCGCACCCGTACAGCGCCTGGGCGTGCGACGGGTCGTGCTGCAACACCTCGTCGAACGCCGCCCGCGCCTTCTCCGGGAGGCGGTCGGCGACCGCGAACCCGTAGGTCCACAGCACCCGCGCCCGCACCGCTGGCGGGGCCGTCGCGGTTCGCTTCAGGGCGGCGGCGAAGGCGGCGTCGGCCTCGGGGTGGCGCTTCAGCCCCTCGAGCGCGATGCCCCGGCCGGCGTGCAGGGCCGGCTCATCCTTCCCCAGCGCCAGCGCCCGGTCGAAGTCGGCGAGAGCGTCCGCGGGGCGCTTCAGCTCCAGGCACGCCAGCCCGCGGTTGAGATAGGCCGGCGCCAGCCCCGGGTCGCGCTTCAGGGCGGCGGTGTAGTCCTCGACCGCCTCCGCCTTGCGCCCGGTCGCGTCGAACAGCCATCCGCGGCAGAAGAACCCCCAGCCGAACTCCGGCCACAGCCCGACGCAGGTGCCGAAGTCGCCGGCCGCCAGGACGTGCTCCTTCAGTTCCTGCCGGCACAGCCCGCGCTGCACCCACGACCAGTAGTGCCGCGGGTTCTGCTCCAGGGCGCGGTTCAACTCCGCGACCGCCCGCAGGTAGCCGTCGCGCGTCCCCTGGCGGGCGTAGGCGCCGGCGAGGAGGTAGCGGTCGCGCGCACTCGTCGCGGGCGTCTCGGCCGCCTTGCGCGCCGCCGCCCGCGCCCGCTCCGCCTCGCCCAGGCGCTCCAGGTAGCGAGCCCGGTCCTGCCACAGCGCCTGCGACGGCGGCAGGTTGCCGACCGCCTCGGCCCGGTCGAGCAGGCGCAGGGCGTCGCAGAGCGCCGCCCTGTCGTTGAGGGCGAGGCGCACCCGCGCCCCCGCCAGCAGGAGGAGCAACTCGCGCGCGTCCTCGGCGAGCCGGCGGCGCTCGTCCTGTTTCAGTGCGGCCCAGTCGGCCGGCTCGCGCCAGGCGTCGCCGTCGGCCAGTCCGTACAGTGCAAGCGTCCGCTCGCACGCCGAGACCCCCTGGGCCAGATGGTCCTGCATGTCCAGGGTCGTGTTGAGCAGGCACAGGGCGCGGACGGTGCCGGACTCGAACGTCTGGCGGCGCTCCCGCGCCTCGGCCACTCCGAGCCGCTCCTCGGCCTGTTCGAGCCGACCGCTCACAGCCCACAGGGCGCCGCCCGTGCCGGTGAGCAGCAGCACGGCAGCCGCCGCCACCGATGCGGCCGCCGTCAGCCGCGGATGGCGCCGCCCCCACTTGCGCAGCCGCTCGGCGCGGCTGAGTTCCGGGGCGTGGCGCAGCGGCCGGTCGTCGAGGAACCGGGTCAGATCCTCGGCGAGGTGTTCGGCCTGCTGGTAGCGCCGGGCCGGATCGGGAGCCAGGCACAGGCGGAGGATGCTTTCCAGACCCCACGCGCAGTCCGGCCGCGCGGCCCGCAGCGAGGGCGTCCCCTTGCTGCGCTCGACGCTCATCGCCTGGACCATCAGCGGCAGCGCCGAGTAGGACGCCTTCTGGTCGAACGGGCTCTGCCCGGTCAGCATCTCGAAGAACACCATGCCGAGGGAGTACACGTCCGCCCGGTGGTCCACCTGGCGGGCCAGGGCGGGGCTGCGCTCGGCGACGGCGCGGAGGTGTTCCGGGGCCATGTAGGCGACGGTGCCGCCGAGCGTGACCCGGCCGCCGCGCTGGTCCAGGGCGAGGTTGAAGTCGAGCAGCAGCGGTTGGCCATCGGCCCCGAGCAGGACGTTGGACGGTTTCACGTCGCGGTGCAGGATGCGGCGCTGGTGAGCGTGCTGGAGCCCTTCCGCCAGCCGCACCATCAGCCAGCAGACGGCCCGGATGTAGGTCGTTTCCGCCAGCAGGTCGAGCGGGGCGCGGTCGCCCGCGCCGTCGCCGGCCCGGTCGCCGCGGACCTCCTCCGGCGGCGGCGCCTGGACTGCCTGCAGCGCCCGGACCAACTCGGCCCCGCGGGTCGGCGTCCCGCCCTCGCCCCAGAGCGCCTTGAGAACCTCCGACAGGCTGGCCCCGCCGAAGTACGGCATGCACACGGCCCGCAGCCCGGCCCGCGCGTCCTCGTGGACCGAGTAGATGGGGACGATGTGGGTGTGCTGGAGCTGGGCCAGCGTCTGCGGTTCCTTGCCCTCGATGGCGGACACCTTGAGGACGACCGGCCGGCCGGCGAGTTCGGCCTGTTCCGCCAGGAAGACACGGGCGAACGCCCCGCGCCCCAGCTCCCGGCAAAGCCGAAACCCGAACACGAGGTCGCCGGCCTCCGGCAGGCCGAGGCTCACCCCGGCTCCGGGTCCGCTCGTCAGATCCTCGCCGAGGGAGCGCAGCGCGTCCTGGCGCGCCAGCAGCCGGGCGAGCGAGTCGCGATGTCTGGGGAACCGGGCGGCGTAGTCCTCGACGCTGGCCGGTTCGCCGTGCCGCCGGCGCTGGAGTAGATCCTCGAACAGGAGGCTGGCGACGTCCGGGTCGGTCCCCGCGTCCGCCGGCCAGCGCCGGAGCAGCTCCTCGGGGGACGGGGGGCGCCCCGCTTCCCAGCCGGCGCGCTGCTCCTCCAGCAGGGCGCGTTTCTGCTCGCGCTCCGCCTGGAAGCTGGGCGCCAACTCGACGACCACGGTCGGCTTCAGATCGGCCTCGCCGCGCTCACCCTGACTACTCATCCCGCACACTCCGCCCGGTCACCCCGTTGTGCCGCCGGCCCCGGAGGACGCTCTCATTTACAGTCCACAGTAAGTTTCTTCTCCCCCCTCTCCCACGAGGGGAGAGGGAGAAAATCCAAATCCTGCGGCCGGGCTCCGGCTCCTCAGCCTCGCCCCCAGGCCCGCCGGCGCCGTTCCTCGCGCACCGGCAGCGCCGCCCCCCACAGCACGCCCAGCGCCTGCAGCCACGCAAGGTCCGACAGACGCGACGGGGCGGCGGACGCCTGACCCTCCTCCGGTGGCATCGGCTCCTTGTGCTCCTCGTCCTCGGCGTCCACGGTGGGCGCCTCACCCGGCTTTCCCGGTGCCCCGTCGGTCCCGATCGGATCCCAGCTCCACCAGGCGGTGAGCCCGAACACCAGCACGTTCGTCGGCTCCGTCGTGTCGCCGCTCACCAGCGTTCCGCGATACGTGGCGCCGCTGCTCCAGAAGGTCGGGGGCGGAGCCTCATCCCCGCCAACCCCGACCACCGGCGTCAGGATGAGGGCGTGGGCCACGCTCTCGGCGACGACCGTATCCGGAAGCTGCAGCTCCAGCCGCGGCGCGGCAGGCACACTGACCGTGCCGACTGCCGGGGAGCCGCCGGGAATGGCGCCGAGGGCGGGCAACAGGGCCAGCGCTCCGCTGAACAGGCCGGAGCCGCCAGTCGGTAGAGCGCCGCCCACGGCATCCGGTGCGGCCAGGGGGGCCGCGGTGATCCCGAAGAAGGTGACCGTCTGCGGGCCGGCCGGGGAAACGGGCTGGCTCGATGTTTCGCCGGTCGAGACCAGAAACACCGCGGGCACCACCCGGGAAGGCGGGTCGTCCCCGATTGGGATGTCGAGGCGCGGCGGTGAACTCGTCGCTGCCGTCTGTACCAGCGGCGCCGGGCCGCCCGCGCTCGACTGGACCGGGGGCAAACTGTTCGAGGCGGGTACAGGAGGAGTCGTCCCCGTGCCCGGCGGGTTCCCGGGCGGCGGGGTGTCGGTGCCGCCGGACGGCGGCGGCGGGGGCGGTGGAGGCAGGGGCGTGGTGTGGCTAAGCAGCCGGAGGCGGATGGCCGGGGCCGGCCCGGATGTCAGTGGCACCGGGCTGTCCGCCTGCCCGGCGAGCCGGAGCAGCACCTCATACCCGACGGCCGTTCCCGTGGACCAGCCGGCGAGCACTACCCGGTACACGCCCGGCTGGAGGAACGCCTGGACCGCCGGCCCCTGGACCGCCGTCGGCACCGGGTCGCCGTTCGCGTCGAACAGTGCCAGGGTGACGCCCGCGGGCAGGTCGTCCCCGCCCAGGAAGAACAGGTACTTCTGGGCCTGCAGCACCTCGAAGACATACGCATTGGCGGTCTCCGGGGCCGGCGCCAGGTCACGCACGATCCGCACACCTGTCTCCAGTTCGAGCGGAAAGAGGGTGCCGAGGGTCTGCTCCTGAACCGGGCCGGCGCCGGTCGGCTGGTAGGTCCACGTCAGCGGATCTCCGGCCGTACCGCGTGCTGGGCCGTGGACCTGGAAGCGCACCACGTAATCGCCGCCCGGGTCGTTCCCGACCAGCGGGTTGCCGGCGAGGTCGGCCAGCCCCAGCGGGCCGGAAAGGTGCAGCGTGTACTCTCCGTCGGGCAACGCCTCGAGCAGGAGCAGGGTCGCCCGGTTGGTCGCCATGTCGAACGACACGAAGCGCGGGTGGTAACGCGAGCCGTCGTCCGCCTCGACGTAGACCGCCGCCAGCTCGCCGTGGCTGGACTGCAGGAACGCCTGGTACGCCAGCTGCTGCAGGTTGGCCGGCCTGGTGAACTGGACCTCCAGGAGGGTCGGCGGTGCGTCGAGGTCGGCGTCCGGGCCGGGCGTGACCGACACCACCTGCGGCGGGTCGTTCTCCGGCTGGACGAGGAGGTTGAGCAGGTACGGGCCGGTGCTGATGCCGGCGGTCCCACTGTGCGACACGTTGGGGTCGAAGACCGTGCCGAGAATAGTTTCCTCCCCGGGCTCAACTCCCAGCAACGGGTCGGGGACGTTCATCCCGCTGGAGACGGCAAGATAGTAATCCCCCTCGATCAGCCCGGCGAACAGCGCGGGGTCGAGGCGCACCGGGAACCCGAAGCCGCTGGTCGGCTGGATGGAGTTGTCCGTGTTGCGATTGCCCGCCACCAGGACAAGCGTATCCAGGTCGGGGTCGTACCGGAACAGGCTGAGCCCCGGGTCGAGCGGCGAGCCGATGCGCTGGGCGAACACCTCGGCGGTCAGGGTGAAGCGCCCCGGCCCGGTCACGCGGAAGTGGTACAGGTCCACGTCCGCCCCGGGCCAGATGAACGGCAGGTCGATGGGCAGTTCGGGCTCGTCGGGGATGTGGTCGCGCGTGGAGTCGTCGCCGATCTGCCCGGCCACCTGGACCGGGCCGGTGGTGGTGACGTCGCCCAGGTCGTGCGCGCCGGCAGCGGTGTCGTCGGGGACGGCGTCCGGGTCTGTGTCGCCTTCGAGCCCGGCGACCTGGAAGGTCATTATCCAGTCCGGCCCGAGCCCGCCGTCGGGCGGCAGGTCGCCCCCGGGGCCGCCCAGCTCGTCGGGCGGCAGGTCGAACTCGCCGCCCCCGGGCGCGAACGTGAGGCTGAGCTGGTAGGAGCCGCGGACGAGAGGGGCCTCGGGCAGCAGCAGGATCTCGTTCGTCGCGGGACTGAACTGGTAGCTCGCGATGGGCACGTCGATCTCGGCGCCGTCGAAGGCGCCGTCGGCGCTCCAGGCCAGGCGGACGACCTGCTCCAGGGGCGTGAGATCCACGTCGAGCGGCCCACTGAGAGAAAGCCGCACGTACAGCGGGGAGCGGTCGAGGACGGCGTCGGGCGCCGGGTCGGCGAACAGAACCACCGGGGCGGCGAAGGGGTCGAGGCCGAGGTCGGCGGCGTCGGCCTGCAGTCGGTACGCCCCGGTACTTCCGTCGTAGCCGCTGTCCGCCAGGAACGGGTGGAAGGCGTGGTTGCCGGCGCCGCTGACCGCGACGTAGTACGTCCCGGCCGCCAGCGCCCGATCGAGGCGGACGACGTTGTCGCCGGCCGCGTCGTCCTGGGCGAGCAGGCGGTGGCCCAGGCGGGTGTAAGGATCGGTGAAGTTGAACGGGTCGGCGTTGTACAGGCTGACGACGACCGGCGCCGGGTCGGGGCCGTCTGGAGTGACGACGCGAAGCGTGAGGCCGGCCGGGTCGCCGAGGGTGAACCGATACCAGTCCACGTCGGCCGCCCCCGCCGGGCTATCGCCGATGGCGCCGTCCGTGACGAGCCCCGCGCCCGGTGCCAACAGCCCGAGGTTGGCCGCCAGGTCGAGGGTATCGTCCGGTTGCGGTTCCGGGGGTAGCAGGAGAGGGTCGCCCGGTGCCGAGAGGACGTTGCGAACCTCCAGCAACTCGACCCGGAGGAGGGGCCGGCGCGGACGCCCGCGCCGGCGGGATGTCAAAGGCGATCGGATCACGGGTTCCCCTTCGTCCGCAGAGCGGCGTCGCCCGGACGTCGGGAACCCCCGCGTCAGGGCGACAGCCAGTCAAGGTCACCAAACAAACGCTCCCAGACACGCCCCAGGCCGGGCGGCAGCGCGTCCAGGTCGCCCCAGAGGGACACAATCCGATGAATAACCCTTCCGTGGGGGCTGGGCGCTACGTCGAGGGCGTCACCAAAGGGTAGCTCATCATTTCGATCCGTGCGGTGGTCGTGGCCGCGCCCGTGGCGGCCGCGGTCGTCGCCGTCGAGAACGTCCCGGATCGAACGCCCGTCGGCGTCGGTCCGGTTGGCCATGCCGCCGCCGCCGTTGAGCGGATCTCCGTTGAGCACCTGCGTGTTTGGCAGAGGAATCTCCGGTGTCGCGCCGGCGCCGAAGTTTAGCGCCAGGCCGTAAGCCCCCACCCCGAAGACCGAGCTGGTCGCCGCCGCGGCGCGGACGTAGTAGGTCGCGCCCGGGGTGACGTTGATCGTCCGGGTCAGGGTGGACCCGGTCGTGCCCGTGTTGGAGATCGTGGCCAGGAGCGAACCGGAGGAACTATAGATGCGCAGGCTCGGCGCCAGCAGACTCAGGCCGCTGCTCTGCAGAGTGACGGTCAGCGTCCCGCTGCCGTCGGCCGGTGCCGTCGCCTTGTACCAGTCCACGTCCGAGGTAGCGGTGATGTCCAGGCCGGTGACGGCGCCGGCCTGCGTCTGGCTGTCGATGTAGCCGTTGAGGTCGGTCGCGCTGGCCATGGTGCCGTTGCTGGCGGCCTGGTCGAAGGCGTCGTGCGACCGGGCGCCGCCGTAGATGGCGCGGATACCGGCGACATCGTCGGAGCTGAGCCCGTAGTAGTTCCCGAAGTAGATCGGGAACATGACCGCGAATGGGTTGGTGGAGTGGCCCAGGCCGAGGGCGTGGCCGAACTCGTGCAGGCCGACCGAGTACAGATCGGGGTCGAGGCCGTTGACGGCGAACGGCATGCCGGTGTTGAAGGAGATGTCGCCCGCGATGGAGTAGTTGTTGACCTGCGGCGGCAGGTAGCTCAGGGCGAGCAGGCTGTCGGTGTAGAAATTGAACCCGCTGATGCGGATGTCGCCGAAGTCCGGGTTGCCCTGCTGGTAAGCGCCGGCGCCGCTGTCGGCGCCGCTGTCGGCGACGGCGGTGAAGTTGAGGTTCGTCTGCGCGGCCCACGTCTGGGCCGCCTTGAGGAGGGCGTTCTGCCAGGGCGCGCTGGAGCCGAACCGGGTGGTGAAGACGGCATCCAGGTCGCTGAGCGGACCGCCGGCGTTGGTGCCGTCGGGCATGAAGCTGAGGGAAACCACTTCCGGGTGGGGCCAAAGGTTGCCGGTGGTGGCGTAGGGCACGCAGCGGGCCTCGAGGGCCTCCACCTCGAGCCGGGTGGAGCGCTGGGGGGAGCGCCCTTTCCGGCCCAGTCGAGGGGACGTGCTGAAGCGGGTGGATGTCATGCGAACCTCCTCCGAAGAGCAATAGGCGGAACGTTGATCGGACCGACGTTATGCCGGGCCTCGTCCACCGAGCGGACCGCGGATCCGGAACTCGTCGGGGACGGGCAGCGCGTGAGGGGAGCTTGTTCGGGGCGGCGGTTGAGGGGTGCCAGCGTCCGCTCCCCACGCTGCGAGCGGGCGCCGACCGGGAGGCCGGTTCCGGATGCTGCACGAAGGGGGCACTGGCCCCCGCGGCGTTTTGAAACCGCTCCTTCACTCCCTCGGACTGAAACGACTCCAGCGGAAACGTGCGGCCGGACGGGGGATAGAGCGTCACGCGCCCTCGCCCCGGACCATCCAGACCACGTCAGGTACAGGTTGGTGGAGATGGGAGAGGCTGAGAGCATTTCTCATGCCAAATATCAGGAGGGCGTCAGCGTTGCTGAGGTTTCGCGGTTGTGCCGAAGTTCCGGCCTGTGCGGCGAGGGTGTGGCGTTGCTGAACAGGCGTTTTCTGAGGGTAGCGCACGTAAACCGGCCCGCCGGCGCGGTTGAAACTGGTCAGCGTTTCGCCGGTGGCGAACGGTTGACCAGGCAGCAGATCGGGGAAAGTACGGAGGTGCCGGCAGGCGGTCAGGCCCGCTCCTCGACGGACAGGCCGAGGATAGCGAGGCGGCTGCGCAGGGTGGCGCGGTGGATGCCGAGCACCCGGGCGGCCTGCGACAGGTTGCCGTTGGTGTGGCGGAGGACGCGCGCGAACAGCTTTCGCTCGGCCCGTGCCAGCCACTCGCCGTACAGCTCCCCGGCGCCGCCTTCGAGTCGCTCCTCGACGAGGGCGTCCAGGTCGTCCGCCGGACCCGGCGGGGGAGCGAGCACCAGGTTTGGAACCTCGGCGGCGGAGCGCAGGTTTGGGTGGAAAAAGTCAGGTAGCAGGAGCGGGCCGGTCGCCTGCAACATGGCGTGCTTGAGCGCGCTTTGCAGCTCGCGCAGGTTCCCCGGCCACGGGTAGCGACGAAGCAGGTCCAACACCTCGGGGATAGTCCCGCGCACCTCCTTGTCCAGCTCGCGCCGGAAGCGGTGCAGGAAGTAATCGACCAGCAGCGGCAGGTCGTCCAACCGCTCGCGCAGCGGCGGCAGGCGGATGGCGCAAACGTTCAGGCGGTAGTACAGATCCTGCCGGAACTGCCCGGCGGCGACCATCCGCTCCAGGTCGCGATTCGTGGCCGCGATCAGCCGCACATCGGTCTGCACCGGCACGTTGCCGCCGACGCGCTCGAACTGCTGCTCTTGCAGGACGCGCAAGATCTTCGCCTGAGCCAGCGGCGCCATCTCGCCGATCTCGTCGAGGAACAGCGTCCCGCCGCTGCACTGCTCGAACTTGCCGAGGCGGCGCTGCCCGGCGCCGGTGAACGCGCCCTGCTCGTGGCCGAACAACTCGCTTTCGAGCAGCGTTTCCGGGATGGCGGCGCAGTTGATGGCCAGGAACGGGCCGGACGCCCGGCGGCTGTACTGGTAGATGGCGCGGGCGACCAGTTCCTTGCCGGTCCCGCTCTCGCCGGTGATCAGGACCGTCACGTCGCGCCGGGCGACGCGGCCGATCGTCTTGTACACCTCCTGCATGGCCGGGTTGCGGCCGACCAGGGTTTCGGCGGACGGCTCCCCTCGGTCCGAAGCAGTTTCCGGGGCGGCTCCCTGCGTCCGCATCCGCCGACTGGCCTCGAGCGCACGGCCGACGAGCTGCTGGAACTGCTCCGCCCCAAATGGTTTCAAGACGTAGTCATACGCTCCGAGGGCCATCGCCTCGATGACGGTCGCGGTCGTGCCCTGGCCGGTGATGAAGATGACCGGCACATTCGGGTCGAGGCGGCGCAGCCTGAGGAAGATTTCCAGGCCCGAGCAGTCGGGCAGATCCACGTCGAGGACGACCACGTCGGGACGGCGGCGGGCGAACAGGTCCACGCCCTCCTCCGCGCGGGTCGTCGTGATCACCTCCACCTGCTGGGCCGCGAAGAGCAACCGGACCAATTGCAGAATGGCCGGTTCGTCGTCAATGACCAGCAGCGTCGGCATGACTCTCCTCGGTCGCTCGCTGGCCAATGTCTCAGCAAGCTCAGCTGTTGCTCGGGCCTCCCCATTCCCGTGCCAGTATAACCCAGGCCCGATCCCATCGCACCCCCCCGATGCCGAATCGCACCCGGGGCAGCCACCCCTGCTGGAAAACTATGCCGCTCCCGCAGACAAATCAGCAGCGCTCGTAGCGGTTGCCGGGAAGGCGCCGGACCGCCTTCCGCATCTCCAGGGTGAGGAGCAGTCCGGACAGCTGCGGCACCGGCACGCCCAGCCGCTGCACCATCTCGTCCAGATGGCGCGGTCCCTCCGCCAGGAAGTCCCAGACGCGCCGCTGCGTCTCGTCCAGCCCGGGAGGCGGACCGGCGGACGGCGGCGGCGACGAGACGGCCGATCCGGGGGGCGGGCCGCGGTCCTTGACGCCCTCGAGTTCCTCCAGCACGTCCTCCGCCCCGCGGCAGAGGATCGCGCCGTCGCGGATCAGGGCGTTCGTCCCCGCGCTCGCCGGACTGTCGATCGGCCCGGGGACGGCGAGGACCGAGCGACCCTGCTCGGCGGCGTGCTCGGCGGTGATCAGCGCCCCGCTCCTCTCCGCCGCCTCCACGACCACCACGGCGAGGGACAGCGCGCTGATGATGCGGTTCCGAGCCGGAAACAGGGTCGCGAGCGGTCCCTGCGCCATCGCCGACTCCGTCACCAGCGCCCCGCTCAACGCGACCTGGGCGGCCAGATCCTTATGTTCCGGAGGGTAAATATGCGCTAATCCGCCGGCCAGGACCGCCACCGTCCGCCCGCCCGCCTCCAGCGCGCCGCGGTGGGCGTACCCGTCCGTTCCGCGCGCCAGGCCGCTGACGACCGTGTAGCCGGCGCGGGCCAGGTCCGCCGCCAGCCGCTCGACGACGCGCTTGCCGTAGGCCGTACACCGGCGCGAGCCGACCACCGCGACCGCCCGCGCGTCGCGCTCGTCCAGGGTGCCGCGGACGTAGAGCAGGGGCGGCGGCGTGTAGATCGACGCCAGCGCGGCCGGGTAGTCGGGGCTGCCCAGGACGCGCAGGTGAACGTCGTGGCGGGCCATACAGTCCAACTCGGCGTCCACGTCCGCCGTCTCGCGCATGGCGTGGATCGCGGCGGCCACCTTCTCGCCGAGGAACGGCACCTGGCGCAACTCCGCGACGCTGGCCCCGAGGGCGGCGACCGCCGACCCGAACCGCTCCAGCAGCCCGGCTGTCAGGCGTGGGCCGAGGCCGGGCACCAGTTGCAGCGTCAGCATGGCTCGGACTTCGGGGGACGCGGGCGACGACACGGCTGCACCCTCACGCCTGGGCCGCTTCCAGGATCCGATTTCATCCCGGAGGCTTCACCGGGGACATCCTGAACCAATGAACATTTATAGCCAATGCGCCGCAGAATATTCCAGAATTTTCTTGCGTGGCCTCACAAACCTCCATAATTTCGGTAAATGCGGAGCAGATTTGGGGATATCTTGAAGGGCGGCATGGCCCGACATGTGCCGGTGCCTCCAGCTACACAAGCTGCTCTTCCTTTGTCGCGTTCACCTTCACCATGAGGAGGAAACGAGATGAGGTTCTGCTCGACGCGCATTGTGGGTGTGGGCTGGTTGCTTTTCTTCGCGCTCCCAGCTCACGCCGGCCCCATCCAGGCAGGCGGCACTTACCAGGTAAAGGTAAATAATTTCCCGGGGAACCTGTCAACAACCTCCGTCACGCTCGACACGGCGGTCCACTCCCTGACGACCAGCAGCGGCAAGTTGAACCTGCAGGCGGTAATTCACAACGTTGACATTAACACCCAGTGGCTGGATTTCGTCTTCACCACCCCGGACGGCGCCCTGGCCAGCAACTTCAACGTTCAGTGGGATTGGACCATCTCCAACAGTCCGCTGAGCGAGCCCGCATTCCTTGTGGGAGCCTTTTACTACTGGTCCGTCAATGGCCAGGCGGTTGATCCCATTCACAACTGGAAGGGAGGACAACTCTTCCCGGACGGAAAGGATGGGACGAACCCCATCACGGGAGTGGGCAAGGGCTTTGGAGGGCTTGACCTCACCCCCAGCGACCCGGTCCCGACGAACAATTTCTTCTTCGTGTCGCCGTACAAACTCCTCGGCGACACGGGCGCGTCCCAGGAAGGCGACATGCCGCACACGCAGCTCAACGATTTCCACTTTGCGTTTCTCATAACCGCGCAGAATCCTCAGCAGCAACCGGACCCTGCGATTCCCGAACCGGCCAGCCTGGCCGCCTGGGGCGTTCTCGGACTGATCAGTTTCGGCTACGCCTGGAGAACCAGAAGGCGCCGGGGCGGTCGAGCCTGACGCGAGGAGAGAGCCACCCTCACGGCTGGGCGGCTTCCAGAACCTCCCGCACGGCCGCCTCCGGGATGTCGTCGAACAGCGCCACCTCACCGAGCCGGCGCGGCAGCACGAAGCGCAGCCGCCCGGCCAGCGCTGTCTTGTCGCTGCGCATCGTCGCCCGCAACTGCTCGGTCGGCCATCGCTCGGGCCGGGTCGGCAGGCCGAACCGCTCCAGCAGCCGGACCTGCCGCTCACTGAACGCGGGACCGACCAGCCCGCGCCGCTCCGCCAGCCGCCCGGCGCACACCATGCCGGCCGCGACTGCCTCCCCATGCAGCCACGCGCCATAGCCCGCCGCCGTCTCGAAGGCGTGGGCGAACGTGTGGCCGTAGTTGAGCACCGCGCGCAGCCCCGTCTCCTCGCGTTCGTCCTGCTCGACCACGTCCGCCTTGAGCTGGCAGCAGCGCGTCACCACATGACGGACCGCGTCCGGCCGCCGCTCCAGCACCGCGGCCGCGCTGGCCTCCAGGTATGTGAAAAACTCCTCGTCGAGGATGACGCCGTACTTGACGACCTCGGCGAGTCCGCTGCGGTACTCGCGCGGCGGCAGCGTGTCGAGGGCCGCAGTGTCGATCCAGACACCGACCGGCTGGTGGAACGTGCCGATCAGGTTCTTGGCGCGCGGATGGTTGACCGCCACCTTGCCGCCGACGGAGCTGTCCACCATCGCCAGGAGGGTGGTCGGGATCATCAGCAGCGGCAGCCCGCGGTTGTACGTGGCGGCGACGAACCCGGCCAGGTCGCCGATGACGCCGCCGCCCACCGCGACGACCAGGGTCCGCCGGTCCGCGTGTATGTCAACGAGCTGGTCGTACAGCTGGGCTGCAACGCCGAGCGACTTCTGCCCCTCGCCGGGCGGGAGGACGGCCAGCGCCGTCCGAAAGCCGGCGCTCGCCAGGGACGCCTCGGCGGCCCGGGCGTGGGGGGCGACGTTCTCGTCAGTGACGACGAAGGCGAACTGGCCCCGGCTGTGCTGGCGCGCGAACGGACCCAACCCCGCCGGGTCGCCGCTGGTCACGACGATGTCGTAGCTGCGCTCGGCCAGGTTGACGCGAAGGGGAGAAGCGGTCATGGCTCAGGGGTGGGTCGCTCAAAAAGAGCTGGTTACGGTAAACGCCCGTATGCTATCCCGCGTGGGCTCGTGGGACAAGGGCCGGTTTCTGATGTGCTTTGCGGCGGGCCGGGTCAGGTCGTACACTGCCTGGAACAATTGCCCCCGGTTCTTTTGAGAGGATGGCGATGGCCCCGACACACATGGTTCTGGTGACCGGCTCGGCGGGCCGGGTCGGGCGGGCGGTGGTGAAGGACCTGCAGGCGCGCGGTTTGGCGGTGCGCGGCTTCGACCGCGTACCCTCCCCGGGTCTGGAAGACACGGTCCAGGGCGACCTGACCGACCCGGCGGCCCTGGCGCGGGCGTGGGCGGGGGTGCGAACACTGGTCCATCTGGCGGCCACTCCCGACGATGCGGACTTCATGACGGAGCTGCTGCCGAACAATCTGATCGGCGTGTACAACGTGTTCGAGGCGGCGCGGCAGGCCGGGGTGCGGCGCCTGGTCGTCGCCAGCAGCGGCCAGGTGGCCTGGTATCAGCGTTTCAACGGCCCGCTGCCAATCCGCGTCACCGACCCCGTCACGCCGCGCGCGTGGTACGCCGCCGCCAAGGTCTTCCTCGAGGCCGCCGGCCGCGCTTACGTCGAGGCGCACGGGATGAGTGTGATCGCTGCCCGGCTGGGCTGGTGTCCGCGGACGCCCGCGCAGGCGGAACAGCTCGCCGGCCTCGACTGGGGCAAGGACGTGTACCTGAGCCCCGGCGACGCGGGCCGCTTCTTCGCGTGCGCGGTCCAGGCGCCGGAAGAGCTTCGGTTCGCCGTCGTCTACGCTGCCAGCAAGCCGCTCCACACGGGTTATTACGACCTGGCGGAAACGCGGCGGCTGCTCGGGTACGAGCCGCAGGAGTCGTGGCCTGATGGGGTGGACATCATCCTGGGGACGGCATGAGGCAGCGCAAAAAACATCCGGAAGCGTGCAAATCCCAGGGGGGCTCGGGACCTACTCCGCTTCCGGAAGGTTCGGCGCGCAACCAGGAATCAACCAGGGCCAGGCAGTTGAGGCGACTCCTGTCCGGTTTGGTTTCCGGCGGTCAGACGCGCTGAGAAGATGATTCGCGTTTCGCCAGACGGGCTCGCTCCACACAGTCTCAATGCTGTCCCCCCAAAGGGATTACATCAGGATTGAGTGATGTGTGCAGCTAATCGATCGAGAAACCATCCCGCAAATGAGCAAAGACAGGAGTTGGTTGAGGGGGCTCACCCCACCAATCACCCGTATATTACGATGTCGTGCAAACCGCTGTCAAGGCGGAAAACGAAGAATTCCCAACCCGCGAGGGCAGCCTGACCGAACCGTCTTTTCCCGGAACTGCCGTTGACGGTTCTAGTCCGATCGGACTATAAAGGGAGGAGGTTGAGGTAATCTCGGGCCACCTTCTCCGCCGTTTCCGTCCAACGGCTTGCCCCGGTCAGTCCTGACGGCACCGTTCATGCGTAAACCGTCCCGCGTCGATATCGCCAGCCTTCGCAGGGAGCAAATTATTGATGCGGCCGTTGCCGTCATCGCCGAGGAGGGCCTGCCGAACCTGTCGCTGTCGGCAATCGAGCAGCGGGCCGGCATGGCCCGCGGCCACCTGACGTACTACTTCCCAACCAAGGAAGCGATCCTGCTGGCCGTGTTCGACCGGGTGTTACACCTGATGTGCCGGAGCGTCGCGGGCACGGCCGAACCGGACTCACCGCCCGCCTGGCAGGGCAGTGGGTGGGATCTGGTGCGGCACCTGCTCACCACCCTGGTGCAGGGGCCGCCGGTCAGCCCTGAGTTCCACTGCCTGCAGTACACATTCCTGGCGCAGATCGGCTACCGGGAGGACTTCCGGCAACGGCTGGCGACGCTGTACGAGGAGTGGCGCGCCCACCTGGCCCAGGCGCTGGCCGACGACCAGGACCAGGGGCGCGTCAAGCGGCCGGTGTCTCCGCGGGCGCTGGCGACGCTGATCCAGGCGCTGCTGCACGGCCTCACCATGCAGGCGGCCGCCGACCCGAGCGCCTTCGATCGCGGGGAAATGGTGCATCTGTGCCTTGACCTGCTCGGTAACTATCTGGGTGTCGCCGTCCCCGCGCCCGCCAACGGCTCGCCCGCGCCCGCTCGGCCCACGGTCCCGCCCGCGAAGGGCCAACCGCGAAGGGGGAACCCTTGAGTCAGAACGCCACCGAACCCAGGCACCCGAACAGCCCGGAAGCACCCTCCCGCAACGGCCCGACGTCATTGTCCGACCGCGTCCGCTCCCTGCGCCTGGCCGAGAACCTGACCGCCGGAAGCGGCGGAGGCGGCGGGAAGGCGTGGCTGGCGTGGATGTTGTGTGCCGTGCTCGCCGCGAGCACTCTGTACCTCGGCTATCTCGTCAGCAGCGTCCCGCCGCCGCCCGAGCCAAAGACCGGCGGAGGGCCGCCCGGCGCCAAGATCTCCTCCGGCGAGCCGAAGAACACTCCGGGCGGCATCGCCTACGAGGCGAAGGGCTATCTCATCCCCGCCCACCAGATCCAGGTCAGCCCGAAGGTCGGCGGGATGGTGACGAAGTTGAACGTCGTCGAGGGGAAGCGCGTCAAGGAAGGCGACATTCTCTGCGAGCTGGAGGACGTCGATTACCGGGCCGACTTCCAGCGGGCGAAGGCCGCCCTGCAGGCGGTCGAGTTCCGCCACCAGGAACTGTCCCGCGCCCTGCCCGACGAGACCGCCCAGGCCAAGGCGGCGCTCGAGGGGGCCGAGGAGGAGCAGCGCCAGTTCTACCTCGACTGGAAGCGCAACATCAACCTCCGTGGCGGCGGGGCCGTCGCCGCTCGCGAGATCGAGATGTCGGAGAAGGACTACAAAACGGCCGAGCGGCGCGTCGAGCAGCTGCGCCTCGCCTACCGGCTCATGCTCGGACCGCGCAAGCAGCGCGTCGAGACCGTCCGGGCCGAGGTCGATCAGGCCCGGGCCGACCTGACCAAGGCGAAGTGGCGGCTGGACAACTGCATTGTCCGTTCGCCCATCACCGGAACAATCCTGACGAAGAAGACCGAGGAAGGGAACATCGTCAACCCGATCGCGTTCAACGTCTCGGCCAACATCTGCGAGATGGCCGACCTGGCGGACCTGGAGGTGGACCTGACCATCCAGGAGCGCGACATCGCGAAACTCTTCGTCGGCCAGAAGTGCCGGGTGAAGCCGGACGCCTTTCCGGACAAGGTTTACGCCGGGACGGTGGCGCGTCTGATGCCGATCGCCGACCGGGCCAAGGGCACCATCTCGGTCCGCGTGCGGGTACTGAACATCGCGCGCGCGGAGGAGGGCATTTACCTGCGTCCCGAGGGAAGCGTGTTCGTCACCTTCCTCCGCGCAGACAAGCCGTGACCCGTCCGGAGCGCCAGCGCCGGGCGCCTGGAAGAACCCGGCGCTGGCGCTGCGGGCGGGTTCAACCGTCAATCCAGGAGCGTGCATGCAACCCGTACCGATCGTGACCGTTCGCAGCGTTCACAAGTACTTCAAGCGCGGCAGCGAGCAGATCGACGTGCTGCAGAACCTGAGCCTCGACGTCCCCGAGGGCGAGTTCCTGGCACTGATGGGTCCGTCGGGGTCCGGCAAGACGACGCTGCTGAACCTGATCGCCGGCCTCGACCGCCCCAGCGCAGGCGAGATCCGCGTCGGCGGGCAGCTGATCTCCGACATGACCGAGGCCCAGCTGGCGCGCTGGCGGACGCGCAACATCGGGTTCGTCTTCCAGTTCTACCACCTCCTCCCGGTGCTGACCGCCTACGAGAACGTCGAGTTGCCGCTCTTGCTGCTGCCGATGTCGTCCGCCCAGCGGCGCCAGCAGGTGCTCACGGCGCTGGAGTTGGTCGGCCTGTCGAACCGGCTGACGCACCGGCCCGGGCAGCTCTCGGGCGGCCAGCAGCAGCGCGTCGGCATCGCCCGCGCCATCGTCACCGACCCCACGCTGATCGTCGCGGACGAGCCGACCGGCGACCTCGACGCGCGCTCGGCCGAGGAGATCCTCGACCTGCTGGGCGAGCTGCAGCGGGAGCTGCGCAAGACCATCATCATGGTCACGCACGACCAGCGCGCCGCCGTCCGCGCGCAGCGTCAGCTTCACCTGGAGAAGGGCCAGCTGGTCGAGGACACCGGCAGTCTGTCTGTCCACAGCACCCGGCTCGACGGAACCGAGATTCGCGAACAGCAAACGGGCGTGCCGCGGTGACCGCAGAGGCTTCTGTCGCTTGCGGCTTCGCGCTCACGTTCGTCAAGCCGCAAGCGGCAAGGAGGACGGACTCCCATGAAACTCCTGCTCCTGATCGTCAAGAACCTCCGCCGCAACAGACTGCGGACCGCCCTCACCTGCGCTGCTCTGTTCATGCTCGTCTTCATCGTCACGGTGATCCTGTCGTTCCTCGATCTGTTCGACCGCTTCACCGCCCAGAAGGCGGGCGAGCAGAAGGGCATCGTCACCGAGCGCTGGCAGTTCCCCAGTCAGATGCCGTGGAGCTACGCCAACGCGCTGCGCGCCGAGCTGGAGCATCTGCCGGAGAAGAACCGACCGACCGGATACATGACGTGGCAGTTCTACGGCGGCACCCTCGACCCGACGAAGCGCACGCCGGAGAACTCGCTGTTCATGTTCGCCCTCGACCCGCAGACGCTGCCGATGATGGACGAGATGGAGTCCCTCGATTCGGCCCTGATCAAGAAGCTCGGCGAGGACCGGCAGGGGCTGCTGATCGGCCGCGACAAGCTCGCCACCCTCAACAAGCGCGTCGGCGACACGATCAAGGTGACGAGCTTCACCTACAAGGGCATCGACCTGGAGTTTCACATCCTCGGCCTGCTCCCGGACGGCCGGTACGCCCAGAGCGCCGCCATGAATCGGCAGTACCTGCTCGACGCCCTGGATGCGTACAAGAGCACCAACCGCGGCGTCCCGCACCCGCTGACCGACAAGACGCTGAACCTGTTCTGGTTCCAGGCCCGGGATCTCAAGTCGATCGAGCTGGCCAGCGCCCGGCTGGAGACGCCGGGCAAGTTCACCCAGCCGGCCGTCAAGAGCGAGACGGCGTCGTCCGGCATCGCGTCGTTCCTCGAACCGTTTCGCGACATCCTCTGGTTCCTGCGCTGGGTGCTCACGCCTGCCCTTTTGGGCATCATGGCGCTGGTGATCGCCAACGCCATCAGCATCAGCGTCCGCGAGCGGCGGACGGAGATGGCGGTCATGAAGGTGCTCGGGTTCCGGCCCGGGCAGGTTCTGATGCTCATCCTGGGCGAGTCGCTGCTGGTCGGGGTGCTGACCGGGCTGTTCTGCAGCGGCCTGGCCTATGTTCTCGTCACCCTGGTGATGCACGGGATCAAGTTCCCGATCGTCTTCTTCCCGGCGTTCCAGATCCCGGCCGCCGCGCTGTGGTGGGGTCCGCTGATCGGTGGAGGGACGGCATTCGTCGGCAGCTTCCTCCCGGCCCTGGGGGCGCGGTCGATCAAGGTTTCGGAAGTGTTCTCCAAGGTGGGATGAGGCTCTCCACGCGAAGCCGCAAGCGGCCAGCAGCCGCCAACTATCATGGTTAAACTCCCCCTGCCATTCGCAACGCTGGCGACGCTGTTCGTCGTCGGCCTGATCCTCGTCTTCCTGATCGCGACCGGGAAGGTTCCGCTGCGCTACAACGTCCGCAACCTGGTCGTCCGGTGGAAGACAACGTTGATGACGGCCCTGGCGTTCGTCCTGGTCGTCGGCCTGCTGACCGTCCTGTGGGCGTTCGTCGTCGGCATGCAGCGGCTGACCGAGAACACCGGCCATCCGGATAATGTCATCGTCCTGTCGGAGGGGGCGACCGACGAGCTGTTCAGCAACCTCGGCTACAGCGACACCGGCGACCTCGCCAGCCTGCTCGACGAGGCGAACCGGGCGCGTCTCGTCCGGGATGCGGAAGGGAACCCGCTGATCTCGCGCGAGAAGTACGTCGTCATCGGTCAACCGCTCGGGACGAAGGACGAGAACGGCCGGCAGCGCCGGTCCTTCGTCCAGATCCGCGGGGTCGAGGATCCACTGATGGCCGCCCGCGTTCACCAACTGGAGCTACTCCCGGGCGGGGAATGGTGGGGAGCCGGGGTGCGCGCCCTGCCGGTCAGCCCGCGGGTCAAGACCACCCGCCTCGCGACGCAGTACGCCTCCCTGATCGCGGCGGCGGCTGCCCACCCGTTCCCCGTCCCGGACTTTCGGCCCGGGACCGACGAGACGGCCGTCGAGGCCGTCCTCGGGGAGGGGGTGGCCCGCGAGCTGGCTCGCGGCATCGACAGAGAGTCCCTGCAGATCGGGGACGTCTTCGACCTCGGGCCGCGCAAGTGGGTCGTCGTCGGCATCATGAAGACGGCCGGCACCACCCGCGACTCGGAGGTATGGGGGAACAGCGCGCTGGTCGGCGACATGTTCGGCAAGAAGTCGTTCACGTCGCTGACGCTCAAGACGACCGGGCCGGCCGAGGCGGAGGAGATGGCGCGGGTGCTGGCCGACCGCAACATCCTGCGCGGGGCGGCGTTCGCGGCCCAGACCGAGCCGCGCTACTACGCCGCCCTGGGGACGACGAGCCGGCAGTTCAACAGCGCCATCATGATCCTGGCGTTCTTCATCGGCCTGGGCGGCGTCTTCGGCATCCTCAACACGATGTTCGCCGCCGTCAGCCAGCGGACCAAGGACATCGGGGTGCTGCGCATCCTCGGGTTCGCACGCTGGCAGATCCTGGTGTCGTTCTTTCTGGAGTCGTTGCTGCTGGCGACGGTCGGCGGACTGGTCGGGCTGGCCCTCGGGTCGCTCAGCCACGGGATGACGGCGACCGGAATCGTCAGCGGCGGCCAGGGCGGGGGCAAAACGGTCGTCCTGAAGCTGACGGTGGACGGGTTCGTGATCGCGTTCGGCATCCTCTTCTCGCTCGCGATGGGGGCCGTCGGCGGCATCTTCCCCGCCCTCAGCGCCATGCGCAAGCGGCCGCTCGAATCGATGCGGTAACGCCGGGACAGGCGAGTTAATCTTTTAAAGACCCACGGGTGGCGTCCCGTGAGCCAGGTGCTGGCGACTTGACCCACGGGACGCCACCCGCGGGCTTTTGAAACCCTTCCTGTCACGCCCGGCGAATCGCCTCCTTCATCTCGCACACCGCGCGCTCCATCCCGATCAGCACGGCCCGCGAAACGATGCTGTGGCCGATGTTCAGCTCCTCGACCCCCTGCAGACGCGCGACGGCCAGGACGTTGTAGTAGTTCAGCCCGTGGCCCATGTGGACGTGCAGCCCGTTCTGGCGGGCGAACGCCGTCGCCTCCCGGAGGTCGGTCAGTTCCCGCTCGCGGTCGGCCGGGGTGCGCGCCTCCGCGTAGCGGGCCGTCTGGATCTCGACCGCCCTGGCTCCGAGGAGCTTGGCCATCTCGATCTGCCGGTCGTCTGGATCGACGAACAGCGATACCTCAATGCCCGCCGCCTTCAGGCGCTCCATCGCGCGGCCGACGGCCTTCTGGTGGGCGACCACGTCGAGCCCGCCCTCGGTCGTCAGCTCCTCGCGCCGCTCCGGGACGAGCGTCGCCTCGTCCGGCCGGACGTCGCAGGCGATGTCCACGATCGGGTCGGCGGCAGCCATCTCCAGGTTGAGGCGGGTGGTCACGACCTGGCGCAGCAGCCGGACATCCCGGTCCTGGATGTGGCGCCGGTCCTCGCGCAGGTGGACCGTGATGCCGTCGGCCCCGCCGAGGAGCGCCAGCACGGCCGCCGCCACCGGGTCCGGCTCGGCCGCCCGGCGCGCCTGGCGCACGGTCGCCACGTGGTCAATGTTCACCCCCAGTCGGATCATCGCAATCCTCCCTGCAGTCCCTCGCCCGCGGCCCACGGCGTCAGAACCGGCTGCTGGCCCGGCTGGCCTTGTAATCCAGGTAGCGGCGGGCCTCGCGGCTGAGAGCCTTGTACGCGAAGAAGGCCAGCACCAGGTCGAGCGTCTTGTCGAACAACGTCCCGAGTACCGGGAAGTATGCGAGCGGGAACCACCAGCCCGAGGTAAGGATGAGCGGCACCAGCACCAGCACCGTCAGGCGCGTGGACCAGGCGACGTGATAGGTCACGTCGAAGAACATCCGCACCATCGCGCGCAGCTCGCGCCAGAGGTCGAGGAACAACCACGGATGGCCGGTCAGGATCGGTGGCGTGAAGAACGAGGGCACCGCGGGGGGCGCGGAGACGGGCGGCGGGGGCACGGGAACCTCGTTGCGCACCTGCACCCTCTCCTCTGCCGGCGGCGCGCCGGACTGCTCGGCCGGCGGCGCGGTCCGGCGCGCGGCGGGCGGCATCGGGGCGGG
>JADLBT010000166.1 GCA_020847555.1 Gemmataceae bacterium | reverse complement strand
CCGGACCTGCGCGGGCTGTACCTGTCCGCCTACCAGAGCCACCTGTGGAACCGCGTCCTGGCGCGCTGGCTACGCGAGCACCTGCGCCCGGAGCAACTGGTGCCGGTCCGGCTGCGCCTGGGCGAGGTGCCGATGCTGCGCAACCTGGGCGACGACCAGCGCAGCCACCTGGCCGAGTTGCAGCTGCCGCTGCCGTCGCCCCGGCTGGAGTTCGACCCCACCGACCCGCGCGAGGCGCTGGTGGCCGCCATCCTGACCGAGGAGGGACTGACGCGCGAACAGCTCAGGCTGAGGGGTTTTCGCAAGCTGTTCTTCAGCCGCGGCACCCGGGCGGCGCTGTGTCTGCCGGTGAGGCTCGGCCACGAGTCCGCCGAGGACGAGGTGAACCGGAAGCGGCGAAAGCTGGCCCTCGCGTTTGACCTGCCCCGCGGGGCCTACGCCACCTTGATCGTCAAGCGCATCGCGGCGAGGAGTGAAGAGAGGGAGTGAGAAGGAGGAGTTAAAGCCCACGGGCGGCGTCCCGTGGGCTTTCTTTCCTCACTCATTGCACCTTCGCCCCCACCCGTTCCAGCGACCGCTCCGCCACCTCGAACGCGGCCTGCGGCCGGGCGATGCGACGAACGTTGGCGCGCAGCCGCTCCAGCCGGTCCGCGTCGGCGAGCAGGGCGCCGAGCTTGTAGGACAGCAGGGCCGGGTGGTTCACCTTGATGGCCGCCCCGTTCTCCAGCAGGTAGTCGCTGTTGCGCGTCTCCTGCCCCGGCACCGGGTTGACCACCGCCATCACCGCCCCGCTCGCCAGCGCCTCCGACGTCGTCAGGCCGCCCGGCTTGGATACCACCACATCCGCCACGCCCATCAACTCGTGGATCTCCTTCGTGAACCCGACCACCTTCGCCCGGTGCCGGTCCGGGCACGGGACGGCCTCCAGTTCCTTCCTCAGCGCCTCGTTGCGACCGGCCACTGTCACTACCTGAAGTGGGGTGTCAATGGCGAGGATGGCCTTGTAAAGTTCCTCAATCGGGCCGACCCCGAACCCGCCCGCCATCTGCAGCACGACCCGCCGGTCCGCGGCCAGACCGTGCTTGCTCAGCAGGGCGGCCCGGTCCTTCGGGAGCCCGAACGCCGGCAGGATCGGGATCCCGGTCGCGACTGTGGCCGACGCCGGCACGCCCCACGTCTGGAGGTGGATCCGGCCCTCCTCCGTGGCGGTGAAGTAGCGGTCGCACGGCTGATTCACCCACAGCCGGTGCGTCTCGAAGTCGGTCGTGACCGTCGCCTGCGGCACCGCCAGCCGGCCGTGCCTGCGCAGGTTGGCGATGATCTCCGCCGGCAGGAAGTGGGTGTTGATGACGAGATCCCACGACTCCGCCTGCAGGAACCGGATGAACTTGCCGAGGTTGAGCTTCTCCATCATCAACCGGAAGCGATCGCCACGGTTCTTGCCGGACCTGCTCGGCCTGTCGAGGGCGTCGTAGAAGTGGCCAAGCAGGTACGGGGCGCTGTTCACCAGATTCAGATACGATTTGGCGTAGAAGCGCCGGAACAGACGGTTGGTCATGTCGAGGACGTCGAGGTTCGTGACGTGCGCCTCCGGCGCGAGTTGGCGGAGGGCCGCCTCGACGGCCTCGGCGGCTCGCAGGTGACCGGCGCCGACGGACGCGGACAGAATGAGGATGCGCGGTGGCATGAGCGACGGAACCTTTCTGTGAGCGGGGGGTGCGCCGGGAGCCGGCGGGTTGGTCGTTCGTCCCTTCACATTGCCTGGCACGAACCTGCGCCAGATGTAACGACCGCTACCGCCGCCAAGAATAGTCCACCGGGCCGAAGATCGCAACGGTGTGGGAGCGATTGTGCTTGCGGCCGGGGAACGCTTTGCCGAAAGTGCTAACAAGGGAGGGCAGGCCACCGTGAAAAAAAGCCACCACGCCGCTTTGAGTGACCCGGGGCGAACCCACGACGAGAACCAGGACCGCTGGCAGATCGACCTCGAGCTGGGCCTGTTCGTTATTTCCGACGGGATGGCGGAGGCCGTCTCCCCGCAGCTGGTCGTGGACGCCCTGCCCGCCGCGCTGCGCGAGGCGCTCGCGGGCGTGCCTTCCCCGACCGCCGACCGGGCCGCGCAGGCCGTTGGCCGGGCAGTCGCGGCGGTGAGCGAGAAGGTCCGCCACGAGCGAGGGCGGCGCCTCGACATGCTCGGCGCGACGGTGGTCCTGGCCCTGGTCCGGGGCCGGCACGCGCTGATCGCCCACCTGGGCGACAGCCGCGCGTACCTGCTCCGCGCGGGCCAGCTGGAACGGCTGACGCGCGACCACTCGTTCGTGCAGCGCCTGGTCGATCTGGGCTGGCTCACGGCCGAGGAGGCGAAGGGCCGCAGTAACGGCGGGCCGACCCGCTACGCCGGCATGGCCGGTTCGGCCGAGGTACACGTCCGGTCCGTGGACCTGCTCTCGGGCGACCGGCTGCTGCTGTGCAGCGACGGGCTGACGGAGCAGGTGAAGGACGAGGCGCTGCGCCCGCTGCTGGACCGGGAACTGTCGCCGCGCCAGAGTTGTGAGCGGCTGGTGGCGGCGGCGAACGCGGCCGGCGGGGACGACAACGTCACCGTCATCGTCATCGACGCTTGAAGCGTGCCGGCGCCGGCGGACCAACCCGGAGCGCCAGCGACGGGCGCGCGTCTCGCCCCGCGCTTGCGCTTCGGCCTCGGACAAGCCGTTGTCCCTGTCCAGGCGATCCCTGCCCGAAGCCTGCCCCACGAGGCGCCACCCGTGGGTCCGGCCATACCATGCACATCAACTCCCCTGGGATTGCACGACGCCGCCCGCGAGGACCACCCATGACCACCGTCGCCGAGATTACCGACCACCTCAAGGAACTCGCCCCGCTGGAACTCGCCGCCGACTGGGACAACGTCGGCCTGCTCCTCGGCGACCCGACCGCCACGGCGCGGCGCGTCATGACCTGCCTGACCGTCACTCCCGACAGCGCCGCCGAGGCCGTTGAGTCAGGCGTGCAACTCATCGTGACGCATCACCCGATCCTCTTCCGTGCCGTCAAACGGCTGACCGCCGCCACCCCCGAGGGGCGCATGCTACTGTCGCTCATCGGGCATGGGGTCGCGGTCTACAGCCCGCACACGGCGTTCGACAACGCTCCCGGCGGCATCAACGACATCCTCGCCCGCCGCCTGGGACTGACCGACGTGAGGCCGCTGCGCCGCCGCGCCGCGGCCGGACAGTGCAAGATCGTTGTCTTCGTCCCCGACAAGGATCTCGCCTCCGTCAGCGACGCCCTGTTCGCCGCCGGGGCCGGGCAGATCGGCCAGTACAGCGAGTGCAGTTTCCGCCTCGCCGGCACCGGCACCTTCTTCGGGTCCGACGCGACCAACCCAGCCGTCGGCCAGAAGGGGCGGCGCGAGGAGGTCAGCGAATGGCGCCTCGAGGCCGTCTGTCCGGAGGGGCGCGTGGAGCAGACTGTCGCCGCCATGCGCCGCGCCCACTCCTACGAGGAGCCGGCGTACGACGTCGACCCGCTGCGCCCCTCGCCGGCCCCGGCCGGCGAGGGGCGCTTCGGCCGCCTTGCCCGTCCGGTGTCACTGGCGGAATTGGCGCAGGCGGTCAGGTCGGCGCTGCGGGTCGCGCTGGTGCAGACGGTCGGCGACCCGACACGGCCCGTCGAGCGCGTCGGGGTAGCGTGTGGCGCGGCGGGCGAGTTTTTAGCCGACGCGGTGCGCGCTCGCGCAGACGTATTTCTGACAGGAGAGGTCCGTTTTCACGATTGTTTGACGGCCGAGGCGCAGGGAGTGGGACTGATCTTGCCGGGGCACTACGCCACGGAACGCTGTGGGGTGGAAGAACTGGCCGCCATCCTCCAGACGAGGTGGGCGGAACTGGAAGTGTGGGCGAGTCGGCGCGAACGCGACCCGCTCTCCTGAAAGGGGTTCCGCACGCCGCCTCGATGCGGTAAACTACCTCGCTGCTGGTGCAGACGCCGAAGAGTAACTTTTTCGCCGACCGCCGGCTCGTTGTAAATTGATCTTGACCGATTGTAAAAAAAGTCCGTACACTGCATCGCCCAGTACGGCCAGTCACTTCCTTCGGCATTTTCTAACAACCTGTTCTGCCTTCACTTGCGAGGTGTTAGGCGGAAAAAATGTCCTCCCGGGACACCTGGGCACCGGGATTGCTTGTATCCGGGTGCGTTCCGACGCCTCAATGCAACGATGTATCCTTTGCCCCCTGGGCGGAGGTCCGCCGCAGGATGCGGCGGCAAGGGAAAAGGAGCCAGTCATGAAGCGGCGCAATCTTTTCTTCGTCACGATTCTCAGTCTCGCGTTCAGCGGTATCTGCATGGCGCAGGCCGGCTGGTTTACGGCAGAACGGGCGCCCCGCCCCGCCCCGCGCGCTGCCCAGGCGCGTTCCACGGCCCGGACCGCCGACCCGATGACCAGTCAGGCCGCCTGGCGCTACCGGCGCGGCCAGGCGTCCAACTGGCGGACGGTCATGATGTATCGATGAGGACAATCCTGATGTAGCGATGACCGTGGTTCATCCCGTAGGTGGGCCACCAACCCCGAAGAGCGAAGGAGGTTTCCCTTGAAGAGCAATCACCACAATCGGTTCACGGCGGAGTCTCTCCGGGGCGCGTCGGCCGACTTTACCCACCCTTCGTACCCTGAGCCGGAAGCGACCGGACAGGGCGGCCTGCCGTTTGATGCCAACGACCTGGGCGGGCACAACTGGGAGAGCTTCTGGATCGACCTCGGCGGCGAGGGCTAATTACCAGCCGCGAGCGCCAGCGCGTGGGACGACCCGACCGCTCGCTGGCGCTCGCGGCCAGCAGCCGCCCCATCCCTCAAACTCGCTACCTCTCTTCTCGTCCGCTCGCCTTTCGGCACGGTTTTCTCCCATCTTTTCGCGTGACGCCACCTCCAGGTTCGGTATAATCACCTCAATCTCCCAAGGCTCGCCAGCATCTCGCGGGAAGCAACAACGGCGTTCTGGCCAGCCGACTCCGGTCCGGTCGGCGCTGGGAACGCCTCGGCCCCTTGACGGTCGCACGGGCCGGGGTTAAATCAGGACTTTTACGACCCGCTGCAAATGGGACGATGATGGTGTCGGCTTCGCTCTTCTTCGAGTTAAACTTACCCAACGCCACTACCTGGTTCTATTTCTCGTTCCTGCTGGCGGTGGCGCTGTTCTTCAAGTTCGCGCGCCTGCTGAGTGTGCGCAACTGGGACGTGGTGACGGTCTTCCTCCTCGTCCCCGGCCTGCTGCTGCTGCAGGAGGCCCGGCCCGGCTCTCCCCCTCCCGAGAAACATCCGGCGACGGTCGCCGCGTCCGTCCTCGGCGCCGCCGGCGCCGGCACCCTGACCGTCCCCGCCGCCGGGATCAGCAGCGTCGGCGGACTGGCCCGGGCCGTCGAACTGGCCCCCACCGGGTTGCTGTGGCTCGGCTATCTCTGGCTGCTGTGCGGGTCCGCGTACCTGCTGGTGCGCTGTCTGTTCGACCTGGCCCTCGTGCGCCGGCCGGCCCTGGTGCCCAACCTCAACTTTGGCGGCCTCGCCTGGCTGGGTGGGGCTCTGTTCGTCTGCCTGGTGGCCGTCGCGTTCCGCCGCCCGGACGTTCCCGCCGACCCTGCCGAACCGGCCCCCCCCAGCGCCGCCGCGGCCCGCCTGAGTACGCCGGAGAAGGGCGGCAAGGCGGGCAAGGAACCGGCTGCTCTGCAGATCGTTCAGCGGCCGTTCCCGTGGTGGGTGATGCGGTCCCTGGCAGTTCTGTGTCACCTGGCGGTCATCGTCGGGCTGGTGGTGATCGGGTGCCGGCACTTCCAGGATGCCCAGGCAGGGATGGCGGCCGCGACCTTTTACCTGATGCTGCCGTACACCGGCCACTTTGTCGGCCAGCTGCACCATGTCTGGCCGACGGCGCTGGTGGTGTGGGCGTTGGCGGCGTACCGCCGACCGGCCCTGGCGGGCATCCTCCTCGGTCTGGCGGCCGGAACGATCTACTTCCCGGTCCTGCTCCTGCCGCTGTGGGTCAGCTTCTACTGGCGGCGCGGAGCGGGCCGATTCGCG
Source organism: Gemmataceae bacterium (assembly GCA_020847555.1). Next base: position 12,596 of record JADLBT010000166.1, on the reverse strand, counting down.
ACCGCCTTCTTCCTGACGGCCGCCCTGACGATCGGGGTGACGGTCCTGATCCTGTACTGCCGGCCGGACCTCGGCCGCCTGGTGGGCGAAACGATCGCGGCGTCCGACTGGCAGCCGTGGAAGGTGCCGAACGCGGAGGGTCTGTGGAAGGGGACGCACTGGGCGTACCGCATCCCGGTGTTCATTGGCTATCTGGCGTTCGTCCTGACGACCGTTCTCTGGCCGTCGCCGAAGAATCTGGCGCACATCATCGCGCTGTCGGCCGCGGTGCTGATCGGCATTCAGTTCTGGTATGCGGACCAGGGTGGGATTTACGTTCTCTGGTATCTGCCGCTGTTCATGCTGCTGATGTTTCGGCCGAACCTGGCGGACCGCTTCCCGCCGCTGGTCCCGAGCGAGGGCGACTGGCTGGTGCGCGTCGGCCGTACGGTGGCGCGGTTCGTGCGCCGGGTGCTACGCCTGCCCGAGCCGATGGCCCGAGTCCCCTGAGAGCCTGTGCGCAAACCTCTCCCCCCGGCCTCCTCTCCTCGCAGGGGAGGGGGCCGGGGGGAGAGGTTCCCGCACAGACTCTGAGAGAAAGCACGCGGCGCTACGGCACGCCAGCGCCCTTGAGCAGGGTCGGATCCGCGCCCGCGCCGGTCCGTCCCTGCGGTGGGCGCATGCGGTCGAGGGCTGGCCGGTCGAGACTGAACGTCCACTGCGCGGTGGCCGGCCACTGCACCGGGATCGGCTGCTGCTCCCCGGCCTGGCCCCACAGCCGCGCCCACATCGCGTGCGCCTGCCGAGCCGGAGTTAGGTCCGCGTCGGGCACCGCGTAAGCCTGCAGCCGCCGCTCGTCGTAGCCGTTCCCCTTCCCCTGCCACACCAGGAGCCCGCGCGCCAGCGCGTTCCCCTCGTACCGCAGCAGCGCCGACCGCCGCGGCGCCTCGGTGAACGGATCGAGGAACAGGCAGGCGTCGGCCTGGACGACGACCGGCTCGACCTCCGGCGGCAGCTTCGGGGCGTCCTCCAGTCGGAGCAGGCTCCGCATCATGGCGCAGGTGGTCCGGGTCAGGGCGGCGTGAACGTTCAGCCGCGCCTTCGCCGCCCCGGGAGCGAGGACGATGCCGTCACCAGCCGCCACTACGCACTGGTCCAGCAGCAGCCGGACCCCGGTCCCCTGGACGCGCACCCCGGCCTTGCCGGACAGCAGGACGCAATGGCTCAGGGCGCAGGTGAATGCCGCCGCCGCCTCCTCCTTCCCCGAACCGTCGAACCGGATCGCCTCCAGGTATCCCGGCGGCGCCTTCCCCAGCGGGCCAACGAACCGGCAGCCGAACAGCCGCAGGCTTCCGCCGTGGACGCGCACCAGGCGCACCGGCATCGGTGTCAGGGACGAGTTGCGGAACGTCAGGTGCGCCCGCGTCATCTCCAGTCCCCCGCCGTCCACCTCGATCAGGGCCGGGCGGTCGGCGCACGTGGCCGGGTTGGGCGTCAGGGACAGCGGAGGCGCGTTCCCCTCCGGTGCCTCGAAGTACAGGACCAGGTCCGCGCCGCGGACCTGGATCGGGCTGGTCGGCTGCTCGCCGCTCCCGGCCAGGCGCAGCACCACCTTCGGCCCCGGGCTTTTGTCCTGCAGGCGGACGCGCAGCAGTTGCCCCAGGTCCACCGGCTTGCCCGGCGTCCACACCACGCGCTCGCCGTGGTAGCGGCCGTCGCCGGGCGCCGGGATCTCGGGTGGCCCCTCGTCGCTGGGCGACGTCAGCGGCAGGGGGATGAACGGGTCAAAGGTCAGCCCCAGCCACGCGGTCCGGCCCCGCGGCAGCGCCTTCAGATCACACCCGACCGGCCCGGCCCCGCCCATCGCTGTCGGGAAGTCCGGTGTGCCAGCCGGATTGAACGCGCTGACGGGCGCCTCCTCGACGAGCCCCGGCAGACCCTTCGACCACGCTCCGGGCAGGCTCCGGTCGCCCTCGGTGTAGCCCCACACCGCGCGCCAAACGCTGTCCTCTGTCCCGGCGATCTCCCTGCCCCCGCCGTGCAGCAGCTGCGGCCAGCCGGCGTACACGCAGTTCACGGCTCGCCACGTCATCTGCGCCGTGCCGGCCCCATCGACCAGGCGGACCATGGCGGACTCCGCGCCGCCGCCAACCCGCCCCAGGAGAGCGTCCCAGCCGAGCCAGCGGAGGGCCGGCACGCCGCCCTTGCCGGCGGGCGCCAGGGAGAGCAGGTTTTTGTCCCCGACCAGGGTCGAGCGCACGACGCGCACCGTCCAGGTGGCGTCCGCGGCGGCCGCCACGTCGAGCACGGGCCGCGCGCCGCCGGCGATCAGGCTGCCGTCGAGCAGCACCTCGCCGCCGGCTCCCCGGAGTACCAGCGCGGTCGCGTCTCCGCCGCGGACGAGGCACCGGCTCAGCCGACACCGCGCCGGCTGTCGCGTCCCCCCGACCTGGAGGACGCGCGCCCCGTGCGGCGATCGGCCGGCGATCCCGAACGTGCAGTCCCGAGCCGCGACGTCCCCGCCGGACACATCGAACAGCACCGCCGGCTGTCCGGCACCCTCGTTCGGTTGCTTCATCACCACGTCGAGGCCACTGAGGAACAGCGACCCGTCCGCGACCGCGAGAAAGCGCTCGCCGCCGCCCTCCCACGCGATCAGCGGGCGGAACCCGGTGCCGGCCCGGATCGTCAGGGTGGCGCCGGCCGCCGGGGCGAGGGCCGACTCGAACAGCGGGCCGTTATCGTGGATTTCGATGACGCTGTGCCGGCCCTTCGGCGCCCGCGCCACCGCCTCCTTCAACGACCGGAAGGTGTTCGGGTCGCCGGGCAGGGTCCGGCTGACCCGGAGCACCATTAACTCGTCGGACGGCTCGGGGAAATTGGCGAGCGCTCCCTCGAACTCGGCCCGGAGGCGGGCGACCTCCGCTTCCCGGTCAGGTCCGCGCGCGCTCCCGTCCCCGGGACGGCCCTTGTCGCCTTCCTTGTTCGCGTCGGTGGGCGCGTTCTTCACCTTCGCGGGGCTGCCGCCCTTCCGCCCCCCGTCGGTGCCGGCCCGGACCGGCGGCTCCTCGTCAGACCCGCCGAACACCACCAGAGCCACGATCGCGCCGACGAGCAACACGGCCCCGCCCAGGGCGAACGGCCACCACCGGGGAAGACCGGACTGCGCGGAGCGCTTGCGGCGCCTGGGTGTGTCCCTCTCGGCGCCGGCGCGTCGGTTGGTCGTGGCGGTGACGGCGTGGGGGGAGGCCAGGTCGTCCTCGTCGCGGAACCGCTTCCGCCGACCCGGCAGCTCGACGACCGGCTCCGGGGGGAGGACTGTACGCGACGGTTCGGCGGGCGTGCTCGGGGGCCGGGCACGGGGGCGCGCGGTCGAGGACGGCGGTCGCGCTGCCGGGGGCTGCGCGGGCGGGAGCGGCGCGGGCGGGAGCACCGGCGGCAGGATGGGCGCTTCGTTGTCCTCGACGAGGCGGATCTCCAGTTCGGCGTCGCTCCTGGCCGGGGCGGTGCCGGCGATTACCCGCGGGTCTTCCAGATCCTTCAGCAGCTCTTCCGGCGTCTGGTAGCGGTCCTCCGGCTTCTTCGCCAGCATCCGGGCCAGGATCGCCACCAGTCCCTCGGGCACGGCGGGGGCGACCTGACGGATGTCCGGCACCTTGGCCTCGACGTGCTTGTAGATGCGCTCGGTCAGGCTGCCCTCGGGGTACGGACAGTGGCCGGCGAGCATGTGGTAGAACGTGCAGCCGAGGGAGTAGATGTCGCTGCGGATGTCGGCCGCGGCCGCGTTGCGAGCCTGCTCCGGGGCCATGTAGTCCACGGTGCCGACGGTCGTCCCGTCGCGCGTCACCCGGAACTCGTCGTCGTTCGTCTCCCGCGCCAGGCCGAGGTCGGTCAGCTTTAGCAGCGTCGCGCCGTTCTTGCGCGTGACGAGGAAGTTCGACGGCTTGATGTCGCGGTGGACGACGCTGTGTTCGTGGGCGTGGACGAGGGCGCGGGCGGCCTGGATCAGCAGGCGCACCGCCTTCTCCGGGCTCAGCCGGTTGCGGCGCGCGATGTACTCGTGCAGGTCGATACCGTCCACAAACTCGAGGGCGAGGAAGTACGTGCCGGCGAACTCGCCGAACTCGTAGATGGCGACGATGTTCTCGTGGCGGAGTTTGGCGGCGGTGCGCGCCTCGCGGCGGAACCGCTCGAGCACGATGGGCTTGATCGCCAGTTCGGGAGGGAGAACCTTGAGAGCGACCTCGCGCTTGAGGTCGGTATCGATCGCCCGGTAGACCGCCCCCATGCCCCCGGTCGCGATGTGGTTGAGCACCTCGTACTTGCCGATGCGGAGGGCGCGTCGTCCACTATTTCCGGCCGGGTCGGCGGACATCGTTCGGCTCAGGGGTCGGGGGGTGAGTCAGTGGGTGGCGCCTGCGAGCGGCGCCGTTGGGTCATCCGGACACCATGCAATTCTAACGGCTCGCGGCGACAACCGTCAACGTGGGCCGGACGCCTCCCGGTGTTCGTCTCTCTTACGCCGCCTGGCCGGACGGGCGGGGCGGGGCATCCGGTTCCTCCAGGAGGACGCGGGCGATGCGCTCGACCTCATCCTGCAACTCGCGCAGGTGCAGGGCATACCGATCGCGCTGGGCCTGCATGCTCTGCAACTGCTGTTGCAGCTTGCCCTGTCGGGCGTCGGCGAGAGCCTGGGCCTCCTCCCACGCCGTCTGCCGTTGAATCAGGTGCGCCTCGCGGACCGCCAGAGCCTCCATCTGCTTGTTCAGAGTGAGGTGCTGGTCCTCCAGGCGCGCGATCTCCTCGCGCAGGATCTGCCGCTCGGCCGCCGTCGCCCGCACCAGGTTGGCGTTCTGGGCGACCCACTTGCGGCGCAGCCGATCCACCCGGCGCTCGGCTGCCGCCCCATCGCCCATCCGGATCGCGAACTCCTGCCGGTACTGCTCCAGCGCGAGGGCTCGCTCGGCCAGTCCGCGCCGCTCCTCCTCCAGCGCGGTGCTGTGCTTCCACAGATCCTGGCGGAGCGTCGCGCATTCTTGGCGCAAGCGCTCGCACGCGCCGCGCTCGGTCCGGACCACATCCAGTTCCTGCCGCCGCCGTTTGGCCCAGCGGCGCCGCAACTCGACCAGGGCGGTCAGGTGTTTCTCGGCGAGTTGTTCGCGGCTGCGCACGTCGGTGAGGAGGCGGTCACGTTCGCTCTCCCAGGTCGCCTCCCGGATGCGCAGGCGGGCGCTCCATCCCTCGAGGTGGTGGCGCAGCTTCGCGGTTTCCTGGTGCCGGCACCGCAGACTCGCCTCGGCTGCCTCGACCGCCTGGCGGCGCGCGGCCAGAGTCTCCTCCTCGGCGGGCAGCGCGCGGGCGAATGCCTCGACCGCGGCCTGGACGGTCTGCCGCTCCTCGTGCCACTCCTCGTGAATACGAGCCAGCCGTTCCCACTGTTCGACGAGCAGCAGTCGCTGGTCTGCCAGATCCTCCGCGAGCCGGATCAGTGCCGTCGCCCGACGCGCGATCGTTCTCTCGGACTCCGCGAGGTGCGCCTGCTCGTTCCCTGAGTTGACGATCGGGAGATCAGGGCCGGGGGGAAAGGTTCCGGGAACGACCGTCACGACCGTCACCGGGATGGATCCCTCCGGCGCCGGCCGCCCTCCGACTGCCGGGGGCTGGCCGGATGGCTCTGCGACGGCCGCGTGCAGCCCGCGCAGACGGGCCTCCAGCTGCAGGATCTCCTGCTGCTGGTCGATGCTCTTGCGACGCTGGTTACGGATGCGCGCGTCGAGTCCCTCGGCCTCGCGGATCAGCCGCCCGCGCGCCTTCTCCCAACGGTACTTCTCGTCGTCCAGTCGGCGCTCGGTGTCGGCCAGGGCGGCGGCGCGCTGGGCCACGGCGCGCTCGCGCTGCGCCAGATCTTCCTGCTCGCGGGCGCGCTGCACCTCCCAGCGGACCCGGTCCTGGGCAAGCGCATCGCGGTCCGCCTGGAGCTGGCGCTTGCCCACCTCCGCCTCGCCGTTGAAACGCAGCTGGACCTGACGGAACTCGGCCCGGTCCAGCTGCAGCTGTGCCGCGTCCTTCTCCAGGGCACGGCGGTCGGTCGTGAGCTGTTCCTCGCGCCGGCCGACGGCGGCACGCTCGGCCATCCAGTGGCGGTGCCAGCGCAGTCTCATCCGCCGGCGCAGGTCGAGCAGGCGCTCACGCTCGACCTGGGTCTTCTGCTGGCTTTCCAGGAGTTCCCGCTGAGCCTCGTTGAGGTCCGAGGTCACCTTCGCGACGTGCCGGTCGTACTCGGCCCGCTCCTTCTGGACGGCGGCGCGGGCAGCCTGGGCGTGTTCGGTGAGCTGGACCAGGCGCCGACGCTTCTCCTCCAGATGGTCCGCGAGCTGGCCCTCCTGCTGTTCGAGGGTGCCGCGGCGCTGCCGGATGCGCTCCTCCGCCTCGGCGAGGGCAGCCTGCTGGGCGACCACCGCCGCCGCCTGGATGCGCAGCGCTTCCTTCTCCGCCTCGGCCGCCCCGTCCTCCTGGTCTTCCGCCGGCCCGGCCGGCAGATGGACGCGGAACTGAAACGCACCAACGGCGATAAGATCTCCCTCCCGAAGGGTACAGGTCGTGACCGGCTGGCCGTTCACCAGAGTGCCGTGTTCGGTGTCGAGGTCGCGCAGGACGAGGCCCGCCGGCCCACGGGCGATCAGGCAATGCAGGGGGTTTACTCCCTCGACGTTGACGCGGACGTCGCAGCCCGGAGCCCTGCCGAGAAAGGTGAGCGGGTCGGCGAGAGGGCGGCGCGCGCCCTGGTGGCGGCCGGTTTGCACCACCAGCTCCCCCCCTGGCGCCGGGGTGGGGCCAGGGTCGGGTGATGGATCGTGAGTCGGTTCCATCCCTGCTGCCCTCGAAGGCGGGATCCGCGGTACTCCCCCCTTATCGGCAGCAGCGCTCACAAAGTTGAGACTTTCAAAACTGCAGGAGGGGGCCGGAGCCCCCTCCTGCGGAGTTTTGCCTGGCAAGCCCACGGGTGGCGCCCCGTGGGCTTGCCAGGAACCCGTGGCACACCCGCCTCCTTGCACCTGCACCAGGCTGCAAGCGGCATCGAGTGCAGCCAACGTAATCCCGTCTCAGTCCTGCAGGACGCCGTCGATCGCCGAGGCGAGGGCGCCCTCCGACTGCACGCCGACGAAGCTCTTGCGCGGCCTGTCGCCGCCCTTGAAGATGAGCACCCGCGGAATGCTCGTCACGCCGAATTTGGTGGCGATGTCCTGGGCATCGTCCACGTTCAGCTTGCCCACCTTGACGCGACCGACATACTGGTCGGCGAGCTTGTCGATGGTCGGCCCGAGAAGGCGACACGGCCCGCACCACGGCGCCCAGAAATCGACGACGACAGGGATGGTACTCTGCTCGACCTCGCGGTCCCAGTTCTCGCTGGTAAACTCCAGGACGTTCCTACCGGCCATGTGTTCGTTCCTTTCGCGCTCAAGAGTCCCGTCCCCCGCACCGGAAGGACGTGGTGGGGAACCACTCCCCGAGATTATAGGTTTGGCTCCCGGCGCGAGCAACGCGGCCGCCCGGGAGCCCGGGTTCCGGCCCCGCTCCGAGGCGGTCGGGCCAGGCGCCTCGTACCACGTTAGAGGCCCGCGCGGACAAAATCGATTCAGGATCTGGAGCAAGGGCCAAAGGAGAGGGTGAGAGGACAGGGCGTCTGAAAGCCCACGGACCACGACCCGTGGGCCAGGTCTTCAGCGCTTCCCCTGCGGGCGGAGCCGCGCAGGAGAGGACGGCGACAGGCCCAGCAGGATTGTGGAACCGTTCGGCGCTGCGGCGCTTCGCGGATACGCCGGTTCATCGACAGCAGTGAGCGGGGAGGCGGCCAGCGCGCGGATGCGATCCAGCAACTCCGTCAGGTCATCTATCCGCTTGACCGCGTCGAACCAGAACAACCCGCCGGCGCGGTCGGCCAGGTGCAGCCACTGCTTGATCCGGCAGGCGATCGGTCGCGGCGGCCGCCCGAACGCAGCGCTCAACGCGGCGAAGCGTTCGAGCAACCCCAGCCACCAGGCCGGCGTTTTCGTCACGGCCGCGACAGACCGCGCGCCGGGGACGCCCAACTCCCACGCCGCGGTCTGCGCCAGCGTCGGGTCCGCGACGGCGCCGCGGCCGAGCATGAAATGCGCGCACCCGGTCACGTCGCGGCAGCGCTTCAGATCCTCGACCGTCCAGATTTCACCGTTGGCGACGACAGGGATCCCCAGCCGCGCCCGGACCGCGCCGAGCGGTTGCCAGTAGGCCGGCGGACGGTAGCCCTGAGACTTGGTCCGAGCGTGGACGGTGATCCAGTCGGCGCCCCCCGCCGCGGCGCGCTCGGCGTTGACGTGGATCGCGTTCATATCCTCCCAGCCGAGGCGCAGCTTGGCGCTGACCGGGACGTGGGCGGGCACGGCGGCGCGCACGGTGGCGACGATGGCGTGGAGGCGGTCCGGATGTTGAAGCAGCGTGGCGCCGCCGTCGTGACGGTTGACCGTTTTGGCCGGGCACCCGAAGTTGAGGTCCACCGCCTGGGCGCCGGCCCGTACCGCGACGAGGGCCGCCGCGGCGACGCGGTCCGGGTCGCCGCCGAGGAGCTGGACCTGCACGGGCAACCCCGCCTGGGTGCAGCCGCCGGTCGCGAGTTCCGGCACGGTCTGGCGGAACACCTTTACCCCGGGCACCGTCTGACTGACGCGCACGAACTCCGACACGCAAAAGGTGAGTCCGCCCAGCTCCGACAGCAACACGCGCATCGCCGGGTCGGTGACGCCGTCCATCGGCGCCAGGACGACGGCCGGACGACCGGGTTCGATCTTCGGGATGGGCATCATTTGTAGATTCATTCGTTGCTCAGAGCTGGCCCGTGCAAAGCCCACAGGCTGTGGCCCGCAGGCCGTCCTTGTCGAGGCTGCCGAAGCCCTCGTCGATGATGACGGCTTCGAGTGGCCTGGCGCGTCCGCTGGCGAAGCGGCCGACCGCGAGCGCCACCGAAACCGCGACCCGGAACTTCTGGCTTCCCGACAGGAACAGCACCCCGATGGGGAGCGGGTCGCCGGCCCGCCGCACGCGCAGGGCGAACGCCTTGTCGTCCCGGCCCGCGGCCTCGTCGTCCTGCTCCACCGAAAGGTCGCCGTCCGAGAGGTGCTGCAACGTGTCGTTCGCCAGCCCCACGATCTGCTGTTCGGCGTCGCGGACGAGTTCCCGCTGCAGCTCGGTTTGGCCGAGGAGGTTGTCCAGCTTCTTGTGCAGGTCGTGCTCCCGCTCGGCAGTCCGCAGCTGGGCCGTCAAGCCCTGATGCTGCTCCGCGCGGGATTGGAGTCCGTCCCGCGTTCGCACCGCCGTGCCCCGGGCGGCGTTCGCTGCGTCCCACAGCGCTTTCGCCTCGGCCTGGCGGCGCTCGGCCTCCGTCACCGGTATCCGGGCTTCGGCCGGGATGCGATCGATCTCGGCCCGCACGGTCTGGAGCTGCTCCGACCACTCGGCGCGCTTCTCGTCGTCCTGCCGCAACAAGTCAAACCGAGCCGCCACGCCGGACGACTGCAGCCGGTCCAACTCGGCGACGAGGGCGCGCAGGCCGTCGGCGTCAGCGAGGCGGGCGCGCTCCTTGGCCGCATGCGCCTCATCCACCAGTTGGCCGCACTGGGAACAGGTCACGCCGACCGCGACATCGGCGAACCGATCACGCCGGTCTTGCGCTTGCTTCAGGAGGGCAGCGGCGGCAGCCAGCTCCCCCGACGCCGCCTGCTTGGTTTCTCCCGTGGCCTTCTCGTCGGCTTCGGCCCGCGCGAGACGCTCCGCGAGGTCGGCTGGAGCTGTCTGGGCTTCGTCTCGCTTCTGCTCCTCGGTGGTGACGGCGGCCTCGGCGGCGGCCAGTTCCTCCGGCGTGACCGCGACCAAGGCGCCGAGCTGCCGCCGCAGCGTGTCGAGCGTGTTGCCGCGGCTGAGGGTCGCCGCGTGGACCCGCCCGGAGACCTCCTCGAACCGCTCGAAGCCGATGATGCCCTTGAGGACGGCGATGCGCTCGTCCCGGCTGGCCGAGAACAGCTTGTCCGCTTCGCCCTGGCGGAGCAGGGCGGACGAGGTGAACGCCTTGTACCCGAGCCCGAGCGTCTTCTCGACCCAGGCTTTGACATCCGCCGCAGAGTTCACACCGGGGACCGCCTCCCACTCGCCGTCGATGCGGCGCTCCACCTTCTGCGCGGTCCGTCCCGCCCGGACCCGGGTGATCCGGTACTCGACGCCAGCGAACTCGAATTCCAGCACGATCCGGAACCCGTTCGCCCCGTGCCGGATCAGCTGCTCGGCCTTCTGGGTGCCGCCGCGGTGCTCGCCGTACAGCGCGTAGGTAATGCCGTCGAACACGGCGGACTTGCCGACCCCGTTCTTCCCGCACAGAGCCCACAGCGGCTCGTCGTCGGTGAACGTGAACGCCACCGCCGGCTTGCCGAAACTCAGGAAGTTCTCCAGTTCGATGCGTTTCGGGATCATGGCGCGGCCTCCGGGGTGAGGAACCGTTCGGCGAGCGCCATGACCGCGTCCTTGTCCGGGTCGCCGTCCAGGCTCTTGGTCAGGAAATCGCGGATGGTCGTCTGGTAATCCGACTGCGGCGTGAACCCGCTCGCCGCGGCCTTGCCGGCTGGGGAGTCCGGGGTGATCCAGGCGATCTCCGCGTGGCGCGGGAAGAGGCGCCGGAGGTCCTGGGTGATCTCATGCTGGCTCGGGCCGGCCGGGTTGTGGGTCACACGGACGCGGACGACGGTCGTCTCCCGGTCCGGATACCGCTCGGCAATCGTGGGCAATTCGGCCACGGCGTCCGCGATGGTGACGTCGCGCATCGGGGTGGCGGCGATCGGGAACCAGACGGGCTCGCAGCGCAGCCCGGTCGGTCCGAGGTCGAGCAGCACGACGCCCTTGTCGTCGGCGCGCTCGGCGAAGTCGAGCCGATCGAGGCTCCCGGGGTAGCGGACGTGGTGCATCCCGCCGAGGCACTGGGGCTTGTGGATGTGACCGAGCCCGACGTAGGCCCAGGCGGTCGGCAGGAAGCCGGTGTCAAACACCACGTCGTCCCGCTCCGTGAGTTTATAGAGCGAATGCACCTCCGCCCCGCGGACGTGGAGGTGCGCTCCCAGGATCGTCGGCAAGGCCTGGTCGAACTCCTTGTGGTTGCCGGCGAACTGGATCTCCTCGGCCACGCGCCCGTGCAGGACGCGGTTCTCCTCGTCCTTGGACCGGAACGCGTCACCCTGTTCGGCGTACCGGCTCGCCGTCGGGTACGGGATCAGCACGACCTGGACGCGCTCGCCAGCGGCGGTCTGAAACGTACCGAAGTAGGGTCGGTTGAGCAGGTACGCGCGGCCGGGCAGGAACTGGCGGCTTCCCGCGGCCGGGGCGGCGAGGTGCATCCCGGCTCGCAGCATCTCGATGCGGGTCTCCCTGTCGTGGTTCCCGGTGATGGCGAGGATCGTCCCGCCGCGGGCGAAGAACGGGGCGAACACCTCGTGGAGGTGTGTCAGGGCCTGCGTCATGTCCTCGACCGAGGCTTGCTCGGAGAACAGGTCGCCGGCGATCAGGAGCGCGTCCGCCCGGTGTTCCTCGCATAGGCCCGCGACGACCTCGTCGCGGGCCTGGAGATCGCCCGTGCGGTTGACCTGGCGGAGCCAGTCGCAGAGATGCCAGTCGGCGGTATGAATGATGCGCATCGGTCCTCCCCCTGGGCGGCGGGTAGGGGGCGCCCCGTGCGTCCCGCGGTCGCCGTCTGCTGTGCTTTGGTCGAACTCCTCCTGTGCGTTACACGAATTCCGCCTTGCCGCAATGACGCGCCACGGTCACGCTTCTTTCGCGAACAGGCCCAGCCCACGCCAACGCCCCCCGCCGACTGCCAGTGGACCTTGGACCGGCCGGGCGAACCGGATGCGGAGGTGGTAGCGGGGGAACCGCAACGGGGGCAAGTCGTAGTTTCTGGCCAGATCGAGGCCGCGGAACCAACCGACGGCGCGGTACTCGACCTCGGCACCGGCGAGGGCGTCGGGCGTCCAGCCCGCCTGTTGGAACGCCTTCCAGATCAGATCCAGAATGCGGCCGTCGAGACGGGCGAGCAGATTCATCTGCTCCGTCGCAGTTATCAGGCCCTTTGCCTCTCGGGCCTTCAATTTCCCGCGCAGACCGTTGGGATCATCGTACCCCGGCAGGATCACCGGGGTGACGGTGCTCCACGTTGTCGCCGGTTCAAGGAAGGGCATCACGTTGCGATCTGTGGTGGGGATGCCGGACAGCATCGCCACCGCCTGTTTGGAGTGCAGGTCGTGCAACTCCTCGCCGTTGAGCCGTCGGCGGAGTGGGGCGAGGTCGAACCCTGGCGGGCCGACAACCAGGATCCGGCGGATGCCGCTGACGCCGTTGGGCGTGATGCTCGGCAGCGGCAGGAAATGTAAGCGGTCAGGAGACGTTGCCTGGCCGTTGTCGCCGTCGCCGTGGCCCAGGACGCGGGAGGCGATGGTGGCCGGATCCCAACCGATCCGCTCGGCGACGGCCGCGGCGGTGTTCCGCAGCATGCCGGCGACGGTGGCCACGCGGCGGACGTGATGGAACGGTCGAAACTTACTCTT
>JADLBT010000165.1 GCA_020847555.1 Gemmataceae bacterium | reverse complement strand
GGGGGTCGAGGCGGCGGTCCCAACCCGCGGGACCGCCGACGACCCCGCCTGCACTCCCCGGCGCCCGGTCGATCCTCCTGCAATGGCTTTCTCAGACCGCGCGGGTTCCTTCCTTCGCTAACGTCCCCCGTCACCTTCACGCGCCCCGGATGCAAGGCGCGGCGGCGCCCTCCCGTCGGAATGCTCTGGCGGAATCCGCGTGGGGCGTGTAGAATCCGCCGCCCCTGGTGAGGGTACGCAGTGCCGGGACAGGCCGGAAGGAACCGGGATGATGAGCCGCCAGCCGAGGACGAGCGCCTTTCGACTCTGCCGCCTGCTGCCCTGCGCGGGCCTCCTCGCCCTGGCCGGCTGCCACGCGCTGCGCCTGGCGCAGGTCGGCCCCGACCGTCCGGAGAAGGAGAAGCCCACCGTCGCCCAGGCTCCGGTTCCTCCGCCCACGCCGGCGCCCGCGCCGCCTCCCGCGGTCAGGAAAGCCGAGTTCCGCGTCTCACCCCAGTTCGTTTTCCTGCACGACTTCGAGATCAACCGCAACCTTCCCCTGTTCCGCGAACTCGCCGAGCTGCGCGAGCAGGTCTACCGCGAGCTGCAGTTGCCGCCGTCGAACACCCTCATCTACGTCCACCTGTTCCGGGACCAGAAGGCCTATGAGCAGTTCATGCAGGCGCGCCACCCGGACCTGCCGAAGCGGCGCGCGTTCTTCATCGCCCAGGAGCGGGCGCTCGGCGGCGGGGAGGAGCTGCTCGTCTACACCTCGTGGGGCGAGCGCATCCATCAGGATCTGCGCCATGAGCTGACGCACGCTCTGCTGCACAGCGTCCTGAAGGACGTGCCGATCTGGCTCGACGAGGGACTGGCGGAGTACTTCGAGATGCCGCCGGGGTGGCGGGGCGTCAACTACCAGCACCTGACGCAGCTTCTGCGCAGCCCGGCCGGCCCGTTCACCCCGAACCTGGCGCGGCTGGAGAAGCTGACCCGCGTGGAGCAGATGACGCTGGCCGAGTACCGCGAATCGTGGGGCTGGGTCCACCTGATGTTGCACGGCGAGCCGGCGGCGCGCCAGGCGCTAATCGGGTATGTCCGGGAGCTGCGCACGAACGCCAGGCCCGGGCCGCTGCGCCCGCGCCTGGCGGCCGTGTACCGTTCGCCCGACCGGGCCCTGCACCGCCATCTCGCCCAGATCGACGCCGCTCGCCCGTCCGCCACCGCCCAGCGGTGACGGCAACCGCGAACGCCCCAGAACACGCGCGAGAGCGACCGGGCAGGGCCGTGCGCCTACAATGAGGTGGGCCAGCGGCCTCGGCCCGGTTTCGTGTCGCTTGCGTCCTTCGTGGTTTCCCTCGATGAACCTCCTGGTCACCGCCGGCAACACCCTCGTCCCGATCGACCGGGTGCGCTGCCTCACCAACATCTTCACCGGCCGCACCGGGACGGCCATCGCCCTGGCGGCCCACGACCGCGGCCACAACGTCACTCTCCTTACTTCACACCCCGAGGTGGTCGGCAGCCTGCGCGACCCGCCGCCGACGCCAGGCAAGCGCTGGGCGGTTCACCGTTACCGCACGTTCGCGGATCTGCAAACTCTCATGGGCGACCGGGTGTGCGCCGGCGGACTGGACGGAGTCATTCACTGCGCGGCCGTGAGCGACTACCTCGCCGCCGGAATCTACGCACCCGCCGGAGGGACGCGGTTCGACCCGGCGAGCGGCACCTGGCACGCCGCGCCGGACGGTCCGCCGAGACTGGAAGACCGCGGCGCGGGCAAGATCAAGAGCGACGAGAGCGAATTGTGGCTGCGCCTGGTCCGCGCGCCGAAAATCGTCGATCGGATCCGCGGCGAGTGGGGCTTCTGCGGTGTGCTGGTGAAGTTCAAGCTGGAAGTCGGAGTCAGCGACGAGCGGTTGCTGGAAATCGCCGAGCGGTCGCGGCAAACGTCGGCCGCCGATCTGATGGTGGCGAACACGCTGGAGGGCTCCCACGAGTGGGCGTTCCTCGGCGCGGGCGCGGGCAACTACCAGCGCGTGGCGCGGGGCGAGTTGGCGGAGCGCCTGCTCGACCGCGTCGAGCGCGCGGCCCGGGAGAAGGCGCATGGCTAACGTCCTGCTGGGCGTGACGGGTTCGGTGGCCGCCGTCCTGACGCCGGCGCTGTACGCGGCGCTCGAGTCCGCGGGCCATCGGGTCAAGGTGGTGGCGACCGCCGCGTCGCTCTATTTCTTCGACCCGGCCGTACCGGGAGTTGCCGATCCGGCGCGGCCGTCGCGCAACCCCGACGTGGTGGTGCTCGACGAGGACGAGTGGCCGGGACAGGGGGAAGGGCAGCGATATCAGCGCGGCGACCGGGTGCTGCACATCGAGTTGCGCAGGTGGGCGGATGCCCTGGTGCTGGCGCCGCTCGACGCGAACACGCTGGCGAAGCTGGCGAACGGACTGGCGGACAACTGCCTGACGTGTGTTTGGCGGGCGTGGGACCGGGCGCGGCCGGTGGTGCTGGCGCCGGCGATGAACACGTTTATGTGGGAGCACCCGGCCACGGCGCGGCACCTGCGCCAGGTCGCCGCGGATCTGGGGGCGGCGCCGCCGGAGTCGCTGAGGCTGCCGGATCTGGTGGCGTGGCTCAACGACCAGTGCCCGCGGCTGAACGTGGCGCCGCCGCAGAGCAAGCGCCTGGCGTGCGACGACGTCGGCGTTGGCGCGCTGGCGAGCCTGGACGCGATTCTCGCCGGACTGGAGCGCGTGCTGGCCGGTTATACCCCGCCTGTCTCGGCGCCGCCGTCGTGAACGGCGTTCCAAAGCAAGAGGCGCTCTGCCCGGTCCCCGCCTGATACATGGTCCGGAAAAGGGTGCCTGCTTTCGCCCCCCTCTCCCCTGGTGGGAGAGGGGCTGGGGGTGAGGGGGATCGCGGCGCCTTCCCCCTCGCCCCCTCTCCCACGAGGGGAGAGGGGGGAGCGAGAACCGGACAGGCGCCAGAAGTGACAGGGCCTTGACAGCGGTTATTTCTTCGGGGGAACCTTCCGTGCGCGCGGTCGATATCATCCGAAAGAAACGCGATGGCGAGGCGCTGAGACGATCCGAGATCGAGGCGTTCGTCGCTGGCGTCACGGACGGATCCTGGCCCGACTACCAGACGGCCGCCCTGCTCATGGCGATCGTCCTGCGCGGCATGGACGCGGACGAGACGGCCCACCTGACGCGAGCGATGGCCCACTCCGGCACGATCCTCGACCTCTCGGACATCCCCGGCCCCAAGGTCGATAAGCACAGCACCGGCGGCGTCGGCGACAAGACGTCGCTGATCCTGGCGCCGCTGGCGGCCGCGTGCGGGGTCGTCGTGCCGAAGATGTCCGGGCGCGCGCTCGGCCACAGCGGCGGGACGCTCGACAAGCTGGAGTCGATCCCCGGGTATCGCACCGCCCTGTCCCTGCCGGAGTTCCGTGCCGCGCTCGCCGCGATCGGCTGCGCCCTGATCGGCCAGACGGGCGAGATCGCGCCGGCCGACAAGAAGCTCTACGCCCTGCGCGACGTGACGGCGACCGTCGAGAGCATCCCGCTCATCACCGGGTCGATCCTGAGCAAGAAGATCGCCGAGGGCATCGATGCCCTGGTGATCGATGTCAAGTGCGGGCGCGGCGCGTTCATGAAGACGCGGGCAGACGCGCGCCGGCTGGCCGAGGCCCACGTCGCGACCGGGGCGGCCAACGGCGTGCGGACGACGGCGCTGGTCACGGCGATGGACGTCTCGCTCGGCCGCGCCGTCGGCAACGCGCTGGAGGTGATCGAGGCACTGGAGACCCTCAAGGGCAACGGGCCGGCCGACCTGGAAGGGCTATCGGTCGCGCTCGCGGCCCGGATGCTGCTCCTGGGCGGGGTGGCGCCGACGGTGGAGGAGGCCGCGGCGAGGGTCCGGGCGGCGCTCGCGGCGGGCCGCGGACTGGAGAAGTTTCGCCAACTCGTCGAGCGTCAGGGGGGCGACCCGCGCGTCATCGACGACTACGGACGGCTGCCCGCGGCGCCGAAACGGGCGCTTGTGCGCGCCCCGCGAGCCGGGTATGTTGAGCATCTTGACGCGGAACTGGTCGGCCGCGCGTCGATGCGGCTCGGGGCCGGCCGCGACCGGAAGGAAGACGCGATCGACCACGGCGTCGGGGTCATGATCCAGGTCTGGCGCGGCGAGCAGGTCCGCGCGGGCGACGCGGTCGCGGAGGTGCATTACCGCGAGGAAGCGCGTCTGCACCCCGCGCTGGAGCTGCTGCAACAGGCGCTGGCGGTCGGCGACGCTCCGCCGTCGCCACACCCGCAGATCCTCGAAACGGTGGAATGACGTACCGGCGGGCGACCCGCCAGGGGGCCAGGCGCTGATGGGGACCGAGGAACTTACGCAGGACCGCACGAACTCGCCGTTCCCGGTCCCAGCGGAGCGTACACCGGGGAACCCGCAGGCTGCCCTGCCGCCGACGCCCCTGTGGTGGCGCCTCGCCATCGCGGCCGGCGTGGCGATCCTGGGACTGACGGCCTACCGCGTCCGCGACCTGATCGGCCCGCGCGGGCAGGCCGCCGTCGGCTTCTGCTGTTTCCTCGGCGCCGTCGCGGTCTTCTCCGCCAACCTGCGGGCGGTGAACTGGCGCACCATCGGCTGGGGCATCGGGCTGCAGGTGCTACTCGCTCTGTTCATCCTGAAGTTCGAGGTCGCCGGCCGCCGGCCCGGGTACGAGCTGTTCAGCGCCATCGCGGGCGTGATCACCGCGTTCGTCGCCTTCGCCGATCAGGGGGCGCGCTTCGTGTTCGGGCCGCTTGCCGACCCGGAGGTGCTGGGCCGGGCGTTCGGCGGCAGCGGCTTCGTGTTCGCCGTCTCCGCCCTGCCGCCGATCATCTTCGTCTCGTCCTTCTTCACCGTTCTCTACTATTTCGGCGTGCTGCAGTTCGTCGTTCGGCTTTTCTCGCGCGGCATGATGTACCTGATGGGCACCAGCGGGGCCGAGACGCTGTCGGCCAGCGCGAACGTCTTCATGGGCCAGACCGAGGCGCCGCTGATCGTCAAACCCTACGTCTCCCGCATGACCGAGTCGGAGCTGCTGGCGCTGATGGTCGGCGGGATGGCGACCATCGCCGGCGGGGTCATGGCGGTCTACATCAAAATGGGCGCCGACCCGGTCGCCATCCTGGCGACCAGCGTCATGGCCGCCCCGTGCGGGCTGTACCTGGCGAAACTGCTGCTGCCCGAGACGGGCGTGCCCGAGACGAGCGGCCGGGCCGAGGTGCCGGTCGAGCAGGCGCACCGCAACGTGGTGGACGCGGCCGCGGCCGGCGCGTCCGACGGCATGATGCTGGCGCTCAACGTGGCGGCGATGCTGATCGCGTTCCTCGCCTTCATCGCCCTGATCAACGCCGTCCTCGGCCTCATCAACCCGACCCTGTCGCTCGACTGGATCTTCTCGCGCCTGTTCGCCCCGGCGGCGTTCCTCATGGGGGTCGAACCGGCCGAGGTGCTCAACGTCGCCGACCTGCTCGGGACCAAGCTCGCGACCAACGAGTTCGTCGCCTACGCCAAGATGACGAGCCGATACCCTGACGCGGCCGTTGCCGCCAGCGTTGTGGGCCAGCTGGGCGGGCTGGCCGGTTCCGACCCATTGGCGGCGGTGACGACCGCGATGGCGGCGCCGCAGGGGGCGGGGCTGGTGCGGGGGTCGCGCTCGTACATCCTGGCGACCTACGCCCTGACCGGGTTCGCCAACTTCGGCTCGATCGGCATCCAGCTCGGCGGCATCGGGGCGATGGCCCCGGGACGGCGCGGCGACCTGGCTCGGCTGGGCAGTCGGGCTCTGTTCGCCGGCTTCGTCGCCACCCTCATGAATGCCTCGCTGGCCGGGCTGCTCATGTAGCCGGTTCGGCCGCCGAAACGGAGTCAACTCCATGCCCACACGTCCCACCCTGCTGCAACTCCTCGACGCCGCCCGCGCCGCGCGACTCCGGGCGCACGCTCCGTTCTCGCGCTTCCTCGTCGGCGCCGCGCTGGAGATGGCGGACGGAACGATCGTCACCGGCTGCAACGTGGAGAGCGCAAGCTACGGACTGACCATGTGCGCGGAGCGGGTGGCGGTCTTCAGGACGGTGGCGGAAGGGCGGGCACGGATGGTGCGGGTCGCGGTCGTGGCCGACACGGCGACGCCGACCCCGCCGTGCGGCGCGTGCCGGCAAGTATTGTGGGAGTTCGGGGGCGATATGGAGGTGATCCTGGGCGACCTGCAGGGCGAGCGGGGTCGATACCAGTTGAAAGATCTGCTCCCGCTGGCGTTCGACGCGCGGTTCCTGACGAGGTAGTTATCTGCGGCTGGGCGGGCGCCGACACGCTACTGCGCGTGCTTCTGGTCGGCGCCCTTGCCCTTCCGCGTTCGACGCGGCAGGTGCGGGTGCGGGAGCGTCGCGCTGCCGTCGTGGCGGAACAGTTTCAGCCCGGGGTGTTCGGCCGGAACGCCGCCGTCGGCCACGCAAACGAACGGCAGCAGTACCGGCCCGGTGTCCCCCGCGTCACCGGCGCGGCGTCGCCGGGCGGCTTCCTGCTCATCGCGGACCTGCGCGAACCGGAAGTCGTTCCAGATCTTCCGAAAGCGCGGGTCGCGCGAGTTGCGGAACAGGGCTTCCCGCAGGGTCTTCTCCGCCTCCCGATAGCGGCGCCGCTGTCCCAGCCCGTCCGCCACCTTGGCGAAAACGGTCGGATCGTCGGCTCCCACCTCGGCTGCGCCGCGCAGCGCGGCGAGCCCCTAACTGTCCTTCCCGGTCCGCAGCGCCGCCAGCCCGAAATCCGCGAGGTAGCGCGGGTGGCGCGGCTTCAGTTCGAGAGCGCGCCGGTAGTGCTCGACGGCACGGCCGGGTTCGCCGCGCGTGTCCTTCTCGACGGCGCGGCCCATCAGATGATGGTAGTGGGGGTTGTCCGGGTCGTGGGCGAGCAGGGCGGCGAGGTGGCGGCGAGCCTGGAGGTATTTGCGCCGCTTCAGCAGCAGTTCGGCCTGTCGTCGCTGCACCTCTGCGGCCACTCCGGGGGGGAGGTCGCGGAAGGACGCGATGCGCCCCAGCAGCAGGAGGGCTTCCTGCTCGACCCCCAGTTTGTGCAGCTTGCGCGCCCGGGCGAGAAGGCGCTGGATGAGATGGAGCGTCCTGCTCATTTGTGCTGCCTCCATGCAGCCGTGATGAGGCGACGTTGTTCCGCGAGGCTGATTATAGCCCAGCACCCCGGCCAGACAAGAGGGAAGTGGACAGTGGTTAGTGGTTAGTGGACAGTGGTTAGTGGTCAGTGAAGAAAGTAGCAAAAAGCCCACGGGTGGCAGCCCGTGGGCCTCTTCTTTACTAACCACTAACCACTAACCACTAACCACTACCAGCACCGGCGCGCCGTCTCCAGCATGGCGGCGGCCTCCTGGCGCGTGGTTTCGCCCCGGGATGCGCCGCGCAGCATGCTCGCCAGCTCGTCGAGGCGGTCGGACTCGGCGAGCAGCGTGATCGTCGTCGTCACGCGCTTGCCGCGCTTCGCCTTGCGGATCGTCCACTGGTGCCGGGCGTAGCTCGCCACCTGCGGCAGGTGAGTCACGCAGATCACCTGATGCGACTGGCCCAGGACCGCCAACTTCTCGCCCAGCGCGTCCCCCAGCCGCCCGCCGACGTTGGCGTCGATCTCATCGAACACCAGCGTCGGCACCTGGTCGTGGGCCGCCAGGACGGTCTTGAGCGCGAGCATTGTCCGCGACATTTCGCCGCCGCTGGCCACCTTCCGCAGCGGCCGGGCCGGCTCGCCCGGGTTGGCCGCCAGCATCAGTTCGAGGTGTTCCAGGCCCTGGGCCGGCACCTCCGCCGTCGCCGGGTCGTCCCCGAGCGGTTGCGGTTCCAGCACCGCGTCGAGGCGGGCGTCGGCCATGCCCAGGTCGGCCAGATGCTTCTGCACCTCGGCGGTGAACCTCTTCACCACGCGCTGCCGCTGCTTGCTCAGGTCTGCCCCGACCTGGCGCAACCGGCGGAACGCCTCGGCAAGCTCCGCCTCGATCGCCTCCCGATCGTCCTCCTCCTTTTGCAGCGTCGCTTCCTGGGCGTCGAGGGTGGCCCGGTACGCGATCAGCTCCTCGACGCTGCGGCCGTACTTCTGCTGCAGCCGCCTGAGGAGCTGGAGCCGGTCGTCCACTTCCTGGCGCCGGCCCGGATCCGACTGCCAGCGCTGCGCCAGGCCGCGCAGGGTCTCGGCCAGATCCTGCGTCTCCGAGCAGAGCGCCTCCAGCCGGCGCACCACGTCGCCGAGCGACAGGTCCAGGGCGAGCCACGATTCCGCCTCGCGCTGTAGCTTGCCGACCTGCTCGAAGACCGCCCCTTCCTCGTCGTACAGCCGGGCGCAGCCGGTGTCGGCGAACGTTTGCAGGGCGCTGGCGTTGGCGAGCCGATCGCGCTCGCGCGCCAGCTCGTCCAGTTCGCCAGCGACGAGGGCCGCCCCATCCAGCTCCTCACGCTCGAAGCGCAGCAGGGCGAGTTCGCGCAGCCGCTGCTGCTGCTGGGCCGCCAGCTCGTTGCGCCGGCGCCGCAGGTTGCGGACGCGCTCCGCTGCCTCGACGTAGCCGTCGCGCAGGCGCTCCAGGTCGCCGAACGCATCGAGGAGCCGCAGCTGGTACGCCGGCTCCAGCAGCGACAGGCTCTCGCGCTGGCCGTGGACGTCCACCAGGACGGCCCCCAGCTGGCGGAGCGTCGCGGCGGCCACCGGCTGTTCGTTGACGTAGGCGAAACTGCGGCCGGCGCTGGTCAGGCGCCGTGTCAGGATCACCTGGTCGTCCTCCAGGGCGGCGCCGAGGATGCGCTCGACCTCGCGCCGGGCCGTTTCGTGGGGCAACTCGAACCGGCCGGTGATGCGCAGCTCCTCCGCGCCGCTGCGTAACAGGTCGCTGGACCCGCGCTCGCCGAGGAGGAGCCCCAGGGCGCTCAGGAGCAGCGTCTTGCCGGCCCCCGTCTCACCCGTCCAGGCGCAGAAGCCCGGGTGCAGCTCGACGCGCACGTCCTCGATCAGGGCCAGGTTTTGCACCGACAGTTCGCGCAGCATACCCCCATTATTGCGGAAACGCTCACCCGGGGGCAGCCCCTCCGGGGGCTTTCCGACCTGCGGCACGAGTGGGAAAAGCCTTGCCCGTTCGGCTCCTTCGCGGCTACGATGGACGAACTGCAGACCACCCTACCGGACGCTGCCGCGGAGGACACGGCCATGCCGGACATCGAAGTCGGCCGGGGCGCCCGTCGCTGCGACGGGCCGACGCGCCGCGACGCGATCCTGTGACACGAGGCCCACCGCAGTCGGTGGGCTTTCTCTCACCCGAGCGACCATGACCCACCCTACCCTGTCCCCCGAGCAGCTGCGCCAGTGCGCGGCCCGGTTGCCGCGCCTCCGCCTCGCCCACCTCCCGACGCCGATGGAGGAGGCCCCGCGCTTTGCGCGGCGGATCGGCGCGCCGCCCGTGTACCTCAAGCGCGACGACTGCACCGGGATGCTCTTCGGCGGCAACAAGACCCGGCACAATGAGTTCCTCCTGGCCGACGCGCTCGCCCAGAAGGCCGACGTCATCGTCTGGGGCGCGGGCGTGCAATCGAACAACTGTCGCCAGACCGCGGCCGCCTGCGCGAAACTCGGCCTGGAGTGCCACCTGTACCTGACGCGCACCACGCACAACGACGACATCCAGGGCAACCTGCTGCTCGACCACCTGATGGGGGCACACGTCCACATTGTCGATCTGCCGATGGGACCGGCGATGGACGATCTGCTGCTCGCGAAGGCGGAGGAGCTGCGCCGGGCGGGGCGGCGGCCGTATGTCTGGGACCGGGTGAAGGGCCGGCCGATCGCGGCGGTCAGCTACGCCCTCTGCATGGCGGAAATGGTCGATGACGCGCGGCGGCTCGGGATCGAGCCGGCCGTCGTCTACAGCGCCGCCGCCGGCGCGACGGGTGCGGGGCTGGCGCTGGGGCGCGCCGTGCTGGGGTTGCCGTGGCAGGTTCGGCTCATTGCCCCGATCCGCTGGCCGTGGGACGTGGCGGACGACACGGCAGCGGTGGCGAACCAGGCCGCCGAGTTGCTCGGCCTGCCGCACCGCATCAGCCCGGCGGACATCAACACCACCGAGGACTATGTCGGCGCGGCGTATGGGGTCGTCACACCGGAGGGGCGCGAGGCGCTCGCCCTGCTGGCCCGGACCGAGGGCGTGTTGCTCGACCCGGCGTACACGGCCAAGGCGATGGCGGCCCTGATCGCCGACGCGCGCAGCGGCCGACTGGCGCCGGACAGCCCCGTGCTCTTCCTGCACACCGGCGGCACGCCCGCCGTGTTCGCCTACCGCGACGAGTTGCTGGGCGCGTACGGCTGACAACACCATGCCGGCAAGCGCTCGCGGGAACAATTGCCAGTTACCTCACCGAGGGCCATTCCCCCTGACGCCGGCAGCCCGACACGCGGCAACCTCGTGGCCTCCGCGCCGCCTCCGTTTTCCCTTGCATTCCCGCGGAAGCAGCGATAAAAAAAGGGCACCTCGTCGTTTGAACACCTTCTTCCCTCGACCTGTCCCGGAGAGGGCGCACCAATGACCGAGCAGTGGTATTTTGCCAGGAACGGGCAGCAGGTCGGCCCCGTGGGGACCGCGGAATTGCAGCGGCTCGCCGTGATGGGGGAACTCGGGCCTGACGACCTGGTCTGGCGCCAGGGGATGCACCAGTGGGCACCGGCGAGCACCGCACGCGGCGTGTTCGCGGCCCCGCGTCTCGACGTCGCCCCTCCCCCCTCGGCCCCAACCGCAGCCTCGACGGTCGGCCCGGACGCGGATCTCCCGGGCGGTGCCGCGCTGTCCGCCGACGCCCCGACTGCCGAACCGCCAGCGACCCTTCGCGACGTTCGGCCGCGCCCCGGCGGGCACCGCCCGCGCCCCGCGCGAAAGCCACCTGGCGGCCTGACCACAGGGGGGCGGGTCGCCCTCTTCGTCGGCATCGCGGCCGCCGTCCTGTTCCTGGCGATCATCGTCGTGGCGCTGCTCACCCGGCAGCGCCGCGGGCCGACGCAGCACAACCGGGGAACCTACATCGTCAACCTGCAGCAAAACACCAGCGACTTCCGCACCGTCCGGTTCGTCGCCGGCCAGCCCGTCACCATCACCGTGACCAGTGACCATAACAGCGACGTGGATCTGCACGTCTTCGACAGCCGCGGCCACGAGGTCATTCGGGACATTCGCCCGGACCGGGATTGTTTCGTGAACTTCGTGGCGCCGCGCACCGACTGGTATCGAATCGAGGTAACAAACCTCGGCCCCGGCTTCAACCGCTGTACCATCAGGTATAATTGAGCGCCTCGCGGCAGCCCGCCGTGCCTCGCCGGACTGCCGATCCGGCCGGATCGAGGCCCTTCCGCGACGCCGACGGCACGAACTTCAGGGGAGAGCACCATGGCCGACGAATGGTACTATGCGAAAAACGGACAGCAACTCGGCCCGGTGAGCAGGGACGAGCTGAAGCAGTACACCAGCGCCGGTCAGCTGCGGCCCAACGACCTCGTCTGGACGGAAGGGATGGCGAACTGGGCGCCCGCGCAAACCGTCCCGGGCCTGTTTCCTGCCATCCCCACCTCCCGGCCGGTGCGGACCCTGGCCGCCGAGACGTATCGCCTCAACGACGTCGAAAACCCGGCCCGCCCGCCGGTTCGGCCGCTCGAGCGCGATTACGGCCCGGAGGAGGACGAGGAGGAGGAAGAGGAACGGCCGCGTTACCGGCGGCGCCGGTCCTCTTCCGGCGCCAACCCGGTGCTGATCGCGGTGGGAGCCCTGGTCGGCATCCTCGTTGTGGTCGGCGGGATCATCCTCATCGCCACCCTGGCCCGGCAGCGCAACCCCGACAACCCGACGTCCTTCAGCCTGCGCAAGGGGACGGCCCACACACTGCGCATCAAGTTCCCGGCCAACACGAAGGCCGAGGTCTGGGTCACCAGCCAGTTTGACTCCGACGTGGACATCTTCGTCCACGACAGCGACGACAAACTGGTGGTCCGCGACGAGGGTCTCAGCAAGGACTGCTACGTCACCTGGCACGTGCCGCGCGAGCAGATCTACAAGGTCGAGGTGGTCAACCGTGTCCACCAGCATCCGGTGATGCGCCATCGCAACCGCGACAACGAGTGCTCGGTGCGCTACAGCCCAGCGGCGAAGGAGTAGGCAGTAGGCACCAGGGCTACTGCCTACTGCCCACTGCCTACTGCCTACTCCCGCCCCGGCGCCCGCCGGCCAACAAACTGCGCCGGGTAGGGCAGGTCGCCGCGCGTCGCGTGCCAGAGGATGCGATTGAACGTGTCCTCGTCCGCTGCGTCCACGTCGTCCAGGTTCAACTCCAGCGACTTCTTCGCCCAGGACAGCGCCTGGCCCTTGAGCTTCTTCAGCGGCGGGTTCATCTCGTCGAGCGGCACCTGGTTCGGCAGGTGAGTGTACGGCGTCAGGTCCGGCTGCTCCTGGAAGCACGCCCGCATCGGCGTTGCCGACAGGTCGAGCTGGTTCATCGGCGGCAGGCCGAGGATCAGCTCAATCGTCTTGACCATGCCGGTCTGGTTGTAGTTCGTGTGATCGACAAACTTGCGCTTCGTGTACGGGCTGATCACCAGGGCGATCGTGCGGTGGCCGTCCACATGGTCGAACCCATTCTGCGGATCGTCCTCGACGACGAAGATGCAGGTGTCGCGCCAGAACTTGCTCTTGCTGACCGCCTCGACCACCCGCCCCAGCGCCAGGTCGTTGTCCGCTACCATCGCCCGCGGGGTCGGCGCGTCCGGCCGCGTCCCGCTTGTGTGGTCGCAGGGCAGGAACAGGTACACGAGGTTCGGGAAGTCGCCCTTGCGCTCGAACTCCTTGAACTCGTCCAGGAACAGCTTCGCCCGGTACACGTCCGGCATGACCATCGAGAAGCCGGGGTAGCCGGGGTGGCTGTAGTCGTTCAGGGTGTGCATGTTCGGCTTGCCCTCGACCTTCACCTTGCGCGTGCCGTTCTTGAAGTCCCGGTACAGCTCGGTCCACGAGGGCTTGGCCGGCGTGTAGACGGTGCGACAGAACTCGCCGTAGTTGCGGAACGTCTTCTTGTTGACCAGGGCGTTGTCCCAGAGGAACCCGGTCGGGGCGAACGCCAGCGCGTCGCTGCCCTCGTAGGGGTAGCTGCGCGTGAACCCGCCGAAGGCGCGCTCCAGATAGTCGGTGACGTAGGCCTCGTTCACCCACGAGTGGCCGTCGGCGCTGAGGACGCCGGAGCAGTAGAAGTTGTCGAACAGGGTAAACTGGCGGGCCAGAGCGTGGGCGTTCGGCGTCACCTTCTCGCCGAACATGACGAGGTTCGGATCCCCGTTCCCCTCCTTCAGGTCGCCGAACACCTGGTCGTAGGTGCGATTCTCCCGAATGACGTAAATGACGTGCTTGAACACCGACGGCTCGCCGTGACGCTGCGGCACCGGGACCGGCTTGACGCCGGGGCGCGGCCTCTCCAGCCCGGCCAGGCTGTACGTCAGCCGGTTGTTGGCGTTGACCTCCTTCGTGTACCCGGCCAGCTTCTCGGCCGACGGGATGTCGATGAGCGACACCGACCCGAGGTGGTCGTGGGAGTTCTTGCCCTTCTCCTTGGCGCGCTTCTCGTCCAGCGAGCCGTGGCCCTTGACGTTGGCGACGAATAGCCGGTTGGCCGTCGCGACCACTCCGCCGGGATACCAGCCGGTCGGGATCAGGCCGAGGAGCATGCTGGCGCGCGGGCGTGCCTCCGTCTGGCGTCCGTCCGACGACCCGCCGGCCAGCGCCACGACGGCGACGCAGTTGTTGGTGCCGTTGGCGGCGTAGAGGGTGCCGCCGTCGGGGCTGAGGGCCAGGGCGTTGGTCCCGCTGCCGAACGGCAGGCGGTGCGCACTGCGGCAGAAGATGGTTTCGACCACCTTGTCGGTGCGGGTGTCGATGACCGAGACGGTGTCGCTGTTGGCGTTGGCGACGTAGACGAAGCGTCCCTCGGGACTGATGGCCAGTCCGCTCGGGTGCAGGCCGACGTCGATGGTCTTGACCTGCTTCCATCCGCCGTCGGTCCGAGCGAGGACCGACACGGAGCCGTGGTTCGCGACGCCGGTGCGCGGGTCGATGCGCACCGGGGTTTTCGAGGACGGCGCCTGCGGGTCGTCCTTCTTCGGCGGGTTGCCGCCCCAGTTACTGACGTAGGCGCGGTCGTCGCGCGGGAAGCAGATCGCGAACGGCGCCACCCCGACCCCGACCGTCTCCGCGACGGCACCCTTCTTCAGGTCGATGCGCTGAACGTTGTTGCCGCGCGTCGAGCAGACCCACAGCTCCCCGGGCGTGCGCAGGGCCATCCCGGCCGGGTGGGCGGCGCCGCCGACCGCCGGGGTTTTCAACGGGATGGTCTTATCCCAGGCATAGGCGCCCTTGCCTTTGCGAACCGCGACACGCACATGGTCCTTCGCGTCGCTCGTGCAGATCCGGTCGCCGGCCGCGACGAGTCCGACGACGCTCAGCCCGACCTTCGACGTCAGGGTTTGCTTGACCCTGGCGGCACCGACGTCGATGAAGACGAGTCCCGTCTTGTTCTGGACGGCGAGCGTCTTGCCGTCGTCGATGAGAGCGAGGGCGACCGGCCGGCCGGGGAAGATGACCTGTTTCCCGGCCGGCTTGAGGATCTGGTTCGTGGGCACGACGATGCGGCCGTCGGGCTGCTGGCCGACCTTGAGCTTGTCGATCTCGTCGGCGGGGATGAGGGGGACGAGTCCGAGGAGGAGGGCCGCCGCCGCGGTACGTGGGATACGCATCGAAGGTTCCTTTCAGGTGTGGGAGAAACCCAGGGCAGGGGCCGGCACTTCGCTCACGGGACGTAGTCCGTGGGTTCTGGCTTCCTCTTTTTCTGCTCACTCCCCTCTCCGTTCCGGGGAGGGGGGAGGGGTCTTCGCCGCATCACCGGCCGCCGGTCAGTTCGCGCGTCAGGTCGTCGGCGCCATACAACCGGCGCAGCGCTTCCAGGACGGCGCGGCAATGGACCGAGACGTGCCGCGCCTGCTCGTCGGTGTAGACGTAGTTGCGGATCAGGCCGTGGCGGTTCCGGTCGAAGTTGAGGCCGACCAGCTCGCCGGCCCGGTTCAGCACCGGGCTGCCGGAGTTGCCGCCGATCGTGTCCGCCGTCGAGACGAAGTTCATCGGGGTCGCCAGGTCCACCTTTCCCTTGCCGTCGAGCCAGCGCCGCGGCAGGGTAAACGGCTCGCGGTATTTCTGCTCCTCCGCCCGCCTGTACAGGCCCGCGAACGTCGTCGCGAACGGGATCTCCTCGCCGGCGACCTGGTATCCCTTCAC
Organism: Gemmataceae bacterium; assembly: GCA_020847555.1. The sequence continues at coordinate 3,651 of JADLBT010000165.1, read as the reverse complement.
GACGCCGAACGCCAACCGCAGGGTGAACGTCGCGTCCGGCGGGACGCTGGTCCCGTGGCGCTCGAAGCGCGCCTTCGCGATGTTCGCGTAAGCCTGGCGCTCGACCTCCTCCAGCTCGTCGTGGCGCTTGCGCAGCGCGCGCGCCGCGTCGTCGAGCAGGCGGGCGAAACGGATCATGGTGTCGGACGACTTCGCGGCCGCCTCCCTGCCGCCCTCGACCAGGGCGCGCCGCGCGGCCGGATCCTTCAGCTTCGATCCGGCGACCAGCTCGGCGGCGCGGGCAGCCGGCCCCTTGCCCCCAAGCGCCTTGACCACTACCGGATGCTCCCCGCCGAGCACCTCGGCCAGGAACGCCAGCGACCCGGCCAGCTTCGCGCGCTCCAGCTCGGGGTAGATGGGGGCGGGCGAGAATAGCTGGAACTTCAGCGACTCCAGGGCGGCCGAGCGATACTCGCGCAGCCGGTCGGCGTCGTCCTTCACCACCTCCTCGGTCAGCCGGACGATCGCCCGCGCGATGCGGAACAGCCGGCTGTCGAACCCGTCGCCACGCTCCAGCAGGAAGTACTCTACCTCGAAGGGCGCCAGTTCCTCCTCAGCCCTGGCGATCTGCTGCCACGCCGGGCCGTAGCGCTTGCGGCGCTTCGGGTCGGCGTCCACGAACTGGCGCAGCGCCGCCTCGTCCGCCTCCTTGCGGGCGATGATGGCCGGATCGAGCAGGCCGTGGTACTGCCCGGTGTACGCCTTGCGGGCGTTGGCGACGGAATAGAGGTCGGTCCGGGCCATGCGCTCCTGGTCGGGCGACTCCTCCGAGACTTGCTGGTACAGCGCCTCGCGCTGGCGCAGCAGACGCAGCGTGTAGGGCAGCGTCAGATCGCGGCGGTGTTTCAGGCGGGCGAGGGTTTCGAGCCGGTTCGTTGTCCCGGGGTGGCCGGAGACGAAAACGAGATCCCCCTCCTTCGGCCCCTGCGTGCTCCACCGGAAGTAGTCGGGCGTTTGCGCCGGCGCGCCGTTCTCATAGGCCCGGAAGAAGCAGACGTCCAGGCAGTAGCGGGGGTACTCGAAGTTGTCCACGTCGCCGCCGAACGAGGCGCCGGCCCGCTCCGGGGCGAACACCAGCCGGACGTCGGTGTACTTCTTGTAACGGTAGAGGTGATACAGCCCGCCGTGGTAGAGAGTGACGACGTCGCTGCGCAGGCCGGTCTTCGCGAGCGATTCCTTCTCGATCCGGGCGATCGCCCCGCGACGCGCGGCCTCCGCCTGGGCGGGCGTCAGCCCCGGCTTGACGGCCGCCTGCACGCGCTCGGTCACGTCGGTGATGTTCTGGAGGACGTTCAGCTCCAGGTCGGGGCACTTCAGCTCCTGCGCGCAGGTGCGCGCGTAAAAGCCGTCGCGCAGGTAGTCCTTCCCGCCGACGCTCAGTTTCTGGATCAGGCCGGCGCCGACGTGGTGGTTGGTGGCCGTCAGCCCGTCGGGCGAGACGAACCCGCCGGACCCGCCGTTGTTGAAGCGCACCGACGCCTTCATGGCCCGCTGTAGCCAGGCGTCAGCGAGGTCGAAGCGGTATTTCTTCTGGAGCAGTTCGCGCGGCGGGCGGTTGAGCAGGTACATTCCCTCGTCGGCGCGGGTCCGCCCACCGACGAGGACCGACAGCAGCCCGAGCGGGAGAAGAAGTCGTTTCACGGTGGCCGGCCTTTCAGCAGAGTGCCCCGCGGGCCGGCCGAGGTACAGACCGCCGCGCCCGCGGTGGTATGACACGCACGGACCGGGCCGGCGTCAAGGGTCGGGGGGCCTGGGGCTGGGGGAAGTGTGCGCAGGTGAACTGAAACCCTGCCGCTGGCGGCCTGGGAGCGGTTGCCAAACGAGCCCCCGGCGCCCGCGCGGGCGCCTGGGGCTCGTCGGCAGGGTTGGCAACTACCGCACGGCACCTGGCCGGCCGTCAGCCGCGCTGCGCGATGATGCGCGAGTCCTCGGTGTCCTCCTGGGCATCGAACTGCACCGCCCAGCGCATCACCCGGCGGGTGACCTCAGCCGCCTGGCGCGAGTGGATCGGCGGCAGTGGCTGTCCCAGCCCGAGCCCCAGGTCCACGCCGAGGCGGCGCTGAATCACGTCCGCCGTCGCCAGCGCGATCTCGCGGTTCGGCAGCCGGGCCAGGTCGCGCAGGGTCGCCAGCGCCATCGCGTGCAGCGGACCCTCCGTGTGGTCGGCCAGCAGGGTCTCGACCGCCGTCAGCCGTAGCGGCGCGGGGTTCGACGGCGCCAGCAACTTCTCCAGCAGCGGCGGATCCAGCTCCTGGTGCGTCTGCAGGACGCGCCCCAGCTCGATGCGCAGGACCGCCGGCGTCGGGGGCGAGGCCAGCTGCCTGCGCAGCGACTCGACCAGTGCCCCGTCCGGCTGCTCCGTCAGGGCGCGGGTGTAGTGGACCGCCAGCGTCAGGGCCGCCCGGATCGCCAGCACGCCCTTCTCGGCGCACCAGCCGGTCAGGTCATTGACCGCCTCGGGGGAGAGGAGGACGCCGCTGGGGCACAGGGCTCCGTCGTTCTGGTAGAGGGGATCCGCCAGCACCCGGCGGACGGTGTAGCGGATCCAGCTCCAGCGCTGGGCGGTGTCCCACAGCAGCGACTCGGTCGCGGCCCGCCGCACCTCCCAGCTCGGATCGTGCAGGAACTGGGCGACGGCCTCGATCAGGTGCGGGTCGTCCATGTTCGCCAGGGCGCTGACGGCCGCCGCCCGAACGATCGGCTGCTCGGCATGCTGGGCCGTCTGGAGGACCAGCTCGGCCTGACCCCGCCGCCAGTCCTTGCGGAACTCCAGGGCGGACAGGGCGGCGACGCGCACCTCCGGGCGCGGGTGGTGGAGCAGGGCCAGGGCCGGGGCCGCGTCCATCGCCAGGGCGGCCCGCAGCGCCTTGACCTCCGGCAACTGCCGGCACGCCGCCAGGTCGGTCGGCCACTCCTTGCGCTCCGCCAGCCGGTCCGCCAACCCGCGCGCCCGCCGGATCGCCGGCGCCCCGGACTCGGTCAGCGTCTGGTGGGCGAACACGGCCAGCGGCACCACCAGCAGCACCGACTTGCTCAGGTGGGTGTACCAGTCGTCGCGCCCGTCGCCCCACCACAGCCAGGCCAGGGCCACCAGGTACAGAGTGATGACGGTCGGGCCGATCGACTGGCGCCACCCGCGGCGGTTGGACAGGGTCAACAGGCAGCACCCCCCCTGCAGCCCGGTCCCCAACCAGAGCATCATCCGGTTGCCCTCGGGGGCGCGCAGGGCGGCCAGCGCGAGCAGGCCGGCCGGCAGGATCAGGACGGCGGCGCGGGCCACCGCGCCGAGGGCGGACAAACGCGCGGCGGCGCCACGGAGGTTGATCGCGCGGGACATGCTCTGGTTTCTCCCCGGATGCCGGACAGGAGGCCGCCGTCCGCTTCTTCCACGCCGACCCATCGGGCGGGCCTCTCGCTCCTTGCCTCAAATATGGGTCATAACGGCAGAAAAGGCCAAACGGCGCGACGGATTGGGGGCAGTCGAGGCAAGAAAGCTGCCGCTATTACGCCGGCGCGTGGGGCGGCGGTACGCTGGCGTCGCCATACGCGAAGAAGTAGAATGATTCTCCAGCTGCTGTCTCTGGCCCACCTCCTGCCGGGAACATGCCATGT
>JADLBT010000164.1 GCA_020847555.1 Gemmataceae bacterium | reverse complement strand
CGGCTGCATCGTGACGGCGCTGGATAGCAAGGACGAGCCCCACCAGGAAGACGACCGTTCGACCAGCACCCGGGTCCGTCGCCAACGACAGCGGAAGGAGATATCGTCATGAAGATCGGCTACGACAAACCTCTTTACGTGCTTCCGTTCGACCACCGCGGCTCGTTCTCCAAGAACATGTTCGGCTGGTCCGGGAAGCTCACGCCGGACCAGACGGCCGAGATCGCCGCCGTCAAGCAGGTGATCTACGACGCCCTCAAGGCAGCCATCGCGGGTGGCGTGCCGAAGGACAAGGCCGGCATCCTGGTCGATGAGCAGTTTGGCGCCGCCATCCTGCGCGACGCCCGAGCGAACGGGTACATCACCGCCTGTCCGGCCGAGAAGAGTGGGCAGGACGAGTTCGACTTCGAGTACGGGGCCGACTTCGGCAAGCACATCGAGGCGTTCGACCCGACGTTCTGCAAGGTGCTGGTGCGCTGCAATCCCGAGGGTGACGCCAGCGCCAACCAGCGCCAGACGGCGCGGTTGAAGCAGCTGTCAGACTACCTGCACGCGAACGGCCGGCTGTACATGTTCGAGTTGCTGGTGCCAGCCGAGAAGGCGCAGCTCGAGCGCGTCGGTGGGGATAAGAAACGCTACGACCTGGAGCTACGGCCGGGCCTGATGGTGCAGGCGATCCGCGACCTGCAAGACGCGGGCGTCGAGGCGGACGTGTGGAAGATCGAGGGACTCGACCGGCGCGAGGATTGCGAGAAGGTCGTGGCGACCGTGCGGCGCGGCGGGCGCGACCGGGTCGGCTGCATCGTGCTGGGTCGCGGTGAAGACGACAACAAGGTGCGTCTCTGGCTGAAGACGGCTGCCGACGTGCCGGGCTTCATCGGCTTCGCGGTCGGCCGGACGACCTTCTGGAACCCGCTGGTCGAGTATCGCGCGAACAAGATCCCCCGGGACGAGGCGGTCAAGCGCATCGCCGCGTCCTACCGGGGCTGGGTGGATCTGTTCGAGAAGGTCCACGCGGGCAAGGCGTAGGCCGCGGCCTGTTCGCGGCGATCGCAGGAGTTTCGCATGACCCTCTCCCCCCTCGCCGGCAAACCGGCTCCGGCCGATCTGCTGATCGACCCGGACCGGCTCGTGAAGGAGTACCACGAGCGCCGACCCGACGTGGGCGACCCGCAGCAGCTGGTCAGTTTCGGCACCAGCGGCCACCGCGGGTCGTCCGCCGACGGCACGTTCACCGAGGCCCACATCCTCGCCATCACCCAGGCGATCTGCGCGTATCGGACCGCCCAGGGAGTAACCGGCCCGCTGTTCCTCGGCAAGGATACCCATGCCCTCTCGGCCCCGGCCGAGCGTACCGCCCTCGAAGTGCTCGCGGCCAACGACGTCGAGGTGCGCTACCAGCAGGGCGACGGCTTTACCCCGACCCCGGTGATCTCGCACGCCATCCTGACGCACAACCGCGGGCGGAAGGACGGGCTGGGGGACGGCATCGTCATCACTCCGTCGCACAATCCGCCGGCGGACGGCGGGTTCAAGTACAACCCGACCAACGGCGGTCCCGCCGACACCGACGTGACCGAGTGGATCCAGGACCGGGCCAACGCCCTGCTCCGGGCCGGCAACCGCGCGGTCCGGCGCGTCCCGCACGAGGCCGCCCTGAAGGCGCCGACCTGCCGCGCTTACGACTACGTCACGCCCTACGTCCGCGACCTGGGGAACGTCGTGGATCTGGAGGCCGTCCGCGCGGCGGGGTTGAAGCTTGGCGTCGATCCGCTCGGCGGCGCCAGCGCACCGTACTGGGGACTGATCCGCGAGATGTACGGGCTCGACCTGGAGGTGGTGAACCCGGCCATCGACCCGACCTTCCGGTTCATGACGGTGGACCACGACGGCAAGATCCGCATGGACTGCTCCAGTCCCTACGCGATGGCTGGCCTGGTCGGGCTGAAGGATCGCTTCCGGGTCGCGTTCGGCAACGACCCCGACGCGGACCGCCACGGCATCGTCACTCCATCCGTCGGTCTGCTGAATCCCAATCACTACCTCGCCGTCGCGATCCGCTACCTCCTGGCGCACCGGCCGCGCTGGTCCGAACGGGCGGCGGTCGGCAAAACGCTGGTGTCGAGCGGGCTGATCGATCGCGTGGTGCAGGGGCTGGGGCGCAGGCTGCTCGAGGTGCCGGTCGGGTTCAAGTGGTTTGCGCCGGGACTGTTCGACGGGTCGGTCTGCTTCGGCGGGGAGGAGAGTGCGGGGGCGAGTTTTCTGCGCCAGGACGGGACGGTCTGGACGACCGACAAGGACGGGATCATCCTCGACCTGCTCGCGGCCGAGATCACGGCGCGCACCGGCAAGGATCCGGGCGAGCACTACCGCGAGCTGACCGCCGAATTCGGGACGTCGTCCTACACGCGCATCGACGCCCCCGCGACGCTGGCCCAGAAGGCCGCGTTCAAGCGCCTGACGCCCGACCGGGTCAAGGCGACGGAACTGGCGGGTGAAGCGATCGTTGCGCGGCTCACGAACGCGCCGGGGAACGGCGCCCCGATAGGCGGGCTGAAGGTCGTCGCCGCCAATGGATGGTTCGCGGCGCGCCCGTCGGGAACCGAGAACGTCTACAAGATCTACGCGGAGAGCTTCAAGGGGCAGAACCACCTCGACGCCATCGTGCGTGAGGCCCGGACGATCGTGGATCGGGCCTTGTCGGAAGGGGCGTAGTACAAGGGCCAGGGAGTGAGAGGAACCCCTTAAAGTCCACGGGTGGCGGCCTGTGGGTCAAGTTCCCAGCACACCGCCCACGGGACGTCACCCGTGGGCTTTGGCAGACTAATTGTGGGAACTGGGTCCATCTCGCTGGCGGGGAGGAGTTCCGCCCGCCGGATTGCTACCTCGGCCGGCGCCTCGATGCCGATGCGAACCTGGTTACCTTGCACCTTGATCACGGTAACCACGATACCGTTACCGATCACGATCCGTTCGCTGGCTTTGCGGCTCAGTACCAGCATTGGTGGTCCTCCTTGAACTGAGTGATTTGCAGGTGAGCAAGCCAGACAAGGGGCACAATTGTTACCAGGTGGCTCAAATGCCCCTCACTCATTAGCAACCCGCGTGCCGCCTCCGGCGCCTGCCGCTCTTTCCGGGAGGCATTTCCTTGCCCGCCACGCGTTGCTGCTCGTAAAACCTGGACGGCGCCAAGGAACCATCCGAGCCCGAAGCGTAAGCGGAGGAAGCGGCAAGCATCCTCGCTTGCACTTCGGGCTCAGACCCGATCGGGCAAGGTGTATTCTCGCACGAATAGATGGTTCCAACTTTCGGCTGTGGCGATTTGGGATGGGTAGGAGAGCTGGGCGGATGGCGAATGGGCACCATCCTGCCCATCGGGATGAAGGGCTTTTCCCACACAGCTCCGAATGGATGAGGTTGATTCGTTACGGTAACGTCGAGCCCGCCGCAAAGGCAGCGCAATATCGAGGCTCCAAAGGAGCGAGAGAGCCCTCTCCTCGCCCACGCTCTGCTGCTTGCGGCTCTCGCCCAGGCGCCGTATAGTCGCTGGACAGGTCGCCCGATCCCGGATCCCTTCGGCGAGGTATGCGATGCGCGGCATCCTGGCTCTGACGGTCACCTTTCTGCTCGTCCGCCCGGCGGCGGCGCAACCGCTGCCCGGCACCAAACCCCTGGACGCGAAAGGCGACCTGGCCGCCCAGATGGTTGCGGGCATCGACCGCTACCTCTCGCGCGAGCTGACGGCGTCGGTCGCGCGGCGGAAGGAATTCTGGAAGCAGGACTTCTCCTCCCCCGACGCCTACGCTCGCTCCGTCGAGCCGAGCCGGGCGCGCCTGCGGAAAATCCTCGGCGTGATCGACCCGCGCCTGCCGGTGCGGGAGATGGAACTGGTCGCCACCACCGACCAGCCGGCCCTGGTGGCGGAAACCCTCGCCTACCAGGTCTTCGCGGTGCGCTGGCCGGTGCTGCCCGGAGTGGACGGGGAGGGGCTGCTGCTGGAGCCGCGCGGCAAGGTCAGGGCGTGCGTCGTCGCCGTCCCGGACGCGGACGCAACGCCGGAGATGGCCGCTGGCCTGGCTTCGGGCGGGGTGCCGTTCGCCCGGCGGCTGGCGGAGCAGGGCTGCCGCGTCGTCGTCCCCGTGCTGATCGACCGCAAGGACACCTGGTCGGGCAACCCGAAGGTTGGGCGAGCGACCAACCAGCCGCACCGCGAGTTCGTCTACCGTATGGCGTTCGAGATGGGCCGGCACGTCATCGGCTACGAGGTGCAGCGCGTCCTCGCGGCGGTGGACTGGTTCACGCGCGACAGGGGACACCCGCCGGTCGGCGTGTACGGCCACGGCGAGGGCGGGCTGATCGCGCTGTACGCCGCGGCGCTGGATCCGCGGCTCGAAGCGGCAGTGGTGAGCGGGTACTTCGGGCCGCGCGAGGGGGTGTGGCAGGAACCGATTTACCGCAACGTGTGGGGCCTGTTGCGCGCGTTCGGTGACGCCGAATTGGCCGCCCTGGTGGCGCCGCGCACGTTGATCGTTGCGGAGGCCGACGTCCCCGAGGTGACCGGCCCGCCCTCCCCGCGGCCCGGCCGGGCCGGCGCCGCCCCCGGCCGCATCGCCTCCCGCGTCGAGCCGCAGGCGGTCCGCACCGAGGTCGAGCGGGCGCGCGGGCTGGCCTTCGGCCGCCTGAAACTCCCGACCAGCCGCGGCCTGTTCCTGGAAACGGGCGACGCCTCGGTCCCCCGCCTGCTGGCCGCCCTGACCGGCGACGGCACGGTACGCAAGGCGACCGACGCCCCGGAGGACCGGCGCAAGGCTTTCGACCCGACCCCGCGGCAGAAACGCCAGTTCGAGCAGCTCGTCGCCTGCACCCAGAACCTCCTTCCCGAGGCGGAAGCCGCCCGCGCGCAAACCTTCGCGAAGGTGGACCGCAGCTCGCCGGAGAAGTGGGACAGGGCGGTGCAGCCGCACCGCGATCAGTTGTGGGACGAGATAATCGGCAAGCTCCCGAAGTCCGACCGGCCGATGAACGTGCGCACGCGGCTGGTCTACGACGAGCCGGGCTGGAAGGGTTATGAGGTGGTGCTCGATCTGTACGAGGACGTGTTCTGCTTCGGCATCCTGCTGGTGCCGAACGACCTGAAGCCGGGCGAGCGGCGGCCGGTGGTGGTGTGTCAGCACGGGCTGGAGGGGCGCCCGGCCGACATCGTCAACCCGAAGGTGCGGACGCGCGCCTACAACTCGTTCGGCGCCCAGCTCGCGAACCTCGGGTACGTCGTGTTCGCGCCGCAGAACCCGTACATCGGCAAGGACGCCTTCCGCGTCTTGCAGCGCAAGGCCAACCCGCTCAGGCTGTCGATCTACTCGTTCATCGTCCGCCAGCACGAGCGGATTTTGCAGTGGCTGGGCACGCTGCCGTTCGTGGACGCGGCCCGCATCGCGTACTACGGCCTGTCGTACGGCGGCAAGGTGGCGATGCGCATCCCGGCCCTGCTCCTCGACTACTGCCTGTCGATCTGCTCGGGCGACTTCAACGAGTGGATCTGGAAGAACGTCACGCTGTTCTTCTCCGGCAGCTACATGTTCACCGGCGAGTACGAGATGTACGAGTTCGACCTGGGGAACACGTTCAACTACGCGGAGATGGCGTACCTGATCGCGCCGCGGCCGTTCATGGTCGAGCGCGGGCACGACGACGGGGTCGGCATCGACGAGCGGGTGGCGTACGAGTACGCGAAGGTACGCCGGCACTACGCGCGGCTGCGCATTCCGGACCGAACGGCGATCGAGTTCTTTTCCGGCGGGCACGAGATCCACGGCCAGGGCACGTTCGCGTTCCTGAGCCGCCATCTGAACTGGCCGCGAGGGAAAGGGCAAGGAAAGTAACCGGCGCCGTCCGGGGAAGTAGAGGATGGGCGGGCGGAGTCTTCAATCACACCAGGGGGCAGCTGTGGCGAGCGTCACGATCGGGTTGGGGGCGTTGCTGGTGGCTCTGGGGTTGGGTGGGTACTTTGGCTCGAAGCGGGTGAGCAAGACAGCGCTGATCCCCGCGTTCTTCGGCCTGCCGATCCTGGGGCTGGGGGTAGCGGCGGCCCTGTGTGAGTCCTGCCGGAGCGGCTCCCTGTACGGGGCGACAGCTCTGGCGATACTCGGGTTTCTCGGGTCGGCGCGGGGCCTGCCGGGGGCGTGGAACCTGATGGCCGGGCGGCCGGTCCCACGGCCCGCCGCGGCCATCGCCCAGTCGGTGATGGCCGCGCTGTGCCTGGCGTACACCGTCCTGGCGGTCTGGACGTTCCTCACAGCGCCCTGATAGGCGATCCGGAAGTGGCTGTCTGTTTTTCCCCCCTCTCCCCTGGTGGGAGAGGGAGCAGGGGGTGCGGGGACTGCGGCGCCTGACCGCCCTCCGGCGAGCCCGTATACTGACACGGATGAGTCAACCGCACGTAGCCGCTGCCGAGATGGCCCGGATGCTGACCGACGCCCGCGCCAGGACGCTTGCGCTCTTCGATGCGCTCACCGACGAGCAACTCATCGTCCCCTACCTGCGCATCATCAACCCGCCGCTCTGGGAGTTCGGCCACGTCGCCTGGTTCCAGGAGCGCTGGGCGCTGCGGCACCTGCGCGGCCAGTCGCCACTGTGGGCGCAGGCCGACGAGCTGTACGATTCGGCGGCCATCGCCCACGCGCGCCGCTGGCACCTTCCTTTACCCTCCCGTCAGGGCACGCTCGACTACCTGCAGCGCGTTCTCGACCGCGTCCTGCGATCCCTCGGCGCCGGCGATCTCGACGAGCGGGAAGCCTACTTCCACCTCCTGCCGGTGTTTCACGAGGACATGCACGCCGAGGCATTCGTTTACACGCGGCAAACGCTTGGCTACGCCGCGCCCCCCGTGGCGGCCGGCGCGGCGGCCATCGCCACGCCGGGGCCGTGGCCGGGAGACGTCGAGATCCCGGGCGGCAGCTGCACGCTCGGAGCCGAGCCCGGCGGGTCGTTCGTCTTCGACAACGAGAAGTGGGCACACGCGGTCGCGGTGCGGTCGTTTCGGATCGCGCGGGCGCCGGTGACCTGCGCGGAGTTCCTGCGCTTCGTCGAGGACGGCGGCTACACGCGACGCGACCTGTGGACCGAGGCCGGCTGGACGTGGCGCGAGCAGGCGGACGCGGCCTGCCCCATCCACTGGCGACGCGGGGCGGACGGGTGGGAGCGGCGCAGCTACGACCGCTGGGTGTCGCTGGAGGTCCACCTCCCCGTCCTGCACGTGTGCTGGCACGAGGCTGACGCCTACTGCCGCTGGGCGCGGCGGCGCCTGCCCACCGAGGCCGAGTGGGAGCTGGCCGCGTCGGGGGAGTCGGCGCCCGGCGGCATCGGGGCGCGCCGGCGGCGCTACCCGTGGGGCGACGCCGCGCCCACGGCGAGCCACGCCAACCTCGACCTGCTGCGAGCCGGCCCGGTCGCGGTCAACGCGCATCCCGAGGGCGACAGCGCCTTCGGCTGCCGACAGATGCTCGGCAACGTGTGGGAATGGACAGCGGACGATTTCGAGCCGTATCCCGGGTTCAGCTCCGACGCCTACAAGGAATATTCGCAGCCGTGGTTCGGCACCCACAAGGTGCTGCGCGGCGGGGCCTTCACGACGCGGTCGCGGCTGGTCACAAACGTCTACCGGAACTTCTACACGCCCGACCGACGCGACGTCCTCGCCGGATTCCGCACGTGCGCGCCGTGATCGCGTCGCTCACGTCAGGTTTCGGAACGGAGAGGCTCATGAGCGACACCCGCTTCCGCTGCCTTCGCCTGCGGGCCGTCCAGGACGACCTGGCGGACGACGTGCGGCGCGGCCTGCTCGCCACCGAGAAGTGGCTGCCCTGCAAGTACTTCTACGACGCGACCGGCATGGCGCTGTTCGAGGAGATCTGCGGCCTGCCGGAGTACTACCTCACCCGCGCCGAAACGACCATCCTCGCCGAGCACGCTCCCGCGATGCTCGATCTGTGCCCGCCCGGCCTGGACCTCGTCGAGCTGGGCAGCGGCAGTGCCCGGAAAACGCGCCTGCTCATCGAGGCGTGTCTGGTCCGACAGGAGCGGCTGACCTACTACCCGATCGACATCGCCCGCCCCGCCCTGGAGGACGCGGCCCACAGGCTGCTCGAAAGCTACCCGGGTTTGCGCGTCGTGGGGCTCGTGGGCGAGTACGCCGACGGCCTGGGGTATCTCGCCGGGCAGGCGGGCGGGCCGCGCCTGGTGGCGTTCCTCGGTTCGACCGTCGGCAACTTCGACGAGGACGACCTCGACCGCTTCCTGAACCTGCTGCGCCGCTCGCTGCGTCCGGAAGACCGCTTCCTGCTGGGATTCGACCTGCGCAAGGATCCCGCCACCCTGATCGCGGCCTACGACGACGCGCGCGGCGTGACCGCGCGGTTCAATCGCAACGTCCTGGCCCGGATCAACCACACGCTCGGTGCCGACTTCGATCTCGGTGCGTTCCGCCACCGGGCCACGTTCGACGCGGCGCGCGGCCGGATCGAGATGCGCCTGGTCAGCCTGCGCCCCCAGACCGTTCACATCGCCGCCCTCGGCCTGAAGGTGGACTTTGCGGAGGGCGAGACGCTCCATACGGAAAACTGCTACAAACACTCGGAGAAGGGCCTGCGGGCGATCCTGGCCGGCCACCGCCTGGAGGTTCGCGGCGCTTTCGCGGATCCGCAGCGGCGCTTCTGTGTGTTCCTGGCAAATCCATCATGAGCGACGTTCCGGCGGTCGAGTTGCGTGAGGTGACCAAGGTCTTTGGCGGGCTGACCGCCGTGGACCGGGTGAGCCTGCGCGTCCCGCCCGGCAAGGTCGTTGCTCTGCTCGGGCCGTCCGGGTGCGGCAAGACGACGACGCTGCGCCTGATCAATCGGCTGGAGGAGCCGACGAGCGGTCAGATCCTGGTGCGCGGCAAGGACGCGCGCGCGCAACGGCCGGAACAGCTGCGCCGCTCCATCGGCTACGTCATCCAGGAGGGCGGCTTGTTCCCGCACCTGACCGTCGGTGAGAACGTGGCGACCGTCCCGCGACTGCTCGGCTGGCACCGCGAGCGGGTGGGGCGGCGCGTCGCCGAGGTACTGGAACTGGTCGGTCTGCCGGAAGGGGAGTACGGGCGGCGCATGCCGGCGGAGCTGTCGGGCGGCCAGCGGCAGCGCGTCGGGGTGGCGCGCGCGCTCGCCGTGAGCCCCGACCTGCTCCTGATGGACGAGCCGTTCGGCGCCCTCGACCCCGGCACGCGCGAGGCGCTGCAAGACGAGTTCCTGCGCCTGCAGCGCCAGCTCGGCATGGCGGTGGTGGTGGTCACGCACGACATCGCCGAGGCGGGCAAGCTGGCCGACGCGATCGTCCTCATGGACCGCGGCCGCATCACCCAGGACGGCTCGCTCCGCGACCTGCTCCTGCGGCCGGCGAGCGCGCGTGTCCGCGACTTCTTCGGCAGCCACGCCCAGGGGCTGGCGCTCGAGGCACTCTACCTGCGCGACTCCCTGCCCGCCCCGGCCGAGCGGCTGCCCGTGCCGGCCTCGGCGGTCTTCCTCACCCTGGCGGCGGGGCTGCGTCTGCGCGAGGCGCTGATCGCCCTGGCCGACGCGGACGACGCGATGCCGGTGCTGCTCGACGGCGCTGCGGAGCAGCGGTACACCGCCGGGGCAGTGCGGGCGCGCATCCTCGCAGACCTGCGTGCGGCCGGCGCCGCGCCGCCGGGAGAAGGAGCATGAACGACACCTTCGCCAAGCTGCTCGGCGAGTGGTCGGGAGCGCCCTTCTGGGGCGAAACCTGGGCCTTCCTGTCGCTCGTCCTGGGGAGCCTCGGCATCGCCCTGCTGATCGGCATCCCGACCGGCATCGCGCTGACTCGACTGCCACGCGCCTCCGCCCCGGTCATCGCGGTGCTCGCCGTGCTGCAAACCTTCCCCAGCCTGGCTCTGCTCGGCCTGCTGATCCCGCTCCTGGGCATCGGCCAGCCGGCGGCGATCTTTCTCGCAGTCGTCTACAGCCTCGTCCCGGTCGTGATGAACACCTGCGTCGGTATCAACCAGGTGCCGGCGCCGATCCGCGACGCGGCACGCGGCATGGGCATGACGGGGAGGCAGATCCTCGGCAAGGTAGAACTGCCGCTCGCCCTGCCGGTGGTGCTCGCGGGGGTGCGAACGGGGGCCGTGTACGCCATCGGCATCATCACCGTTTGCGCCGTGGCGGGGGTGCGCGGGCTGGGAAGTTACATCTGGCGCGGCATGAGCCGGTCGGACGACTTCCTGATCTGGGTCGGGGTAGCGCCGCTGCTGCTGCTGACGCTGCTGGTGTTCTGGGGGTTGGGCGGAATCGCCTGGGTGGCGCGGCGGCGGAGCCACCTGGGCCTGGTCCTCGGCGGCGGGCTTATCGTCCTGCTGGCTCTGCATGGCGCCTGGGTCGTGGGCAAGCAGTTAATGGGGCGGTCCGCGGATGTGCGCGTCGGCGGCAAGAACTTCGTCGAGGGGGACATCCTTGCCCAGATCCTCAAGCAGATGCTCGAGGCGCACACCGACCTGCGCGTCGAGATCGTGCCGAACCTGACGCCCAACGTGATCTTTCAGGCACTCAGAAACGGAGAGATCGACCTGTATCCGGAGTACACCGGCACCCTGCTGGCCAGCAAGGCGGCGCTGGGCGTCGCGGAACTGCCGAAGGACCGCGCCACGATAACCGCGCTGGTGCGAGAGGGAATGCACGCGCGCCACCGGCTGGAGCTGCTGAAGACGTTCGGGCTGAACAACACCTACGCGATCTGCGCCCCGCGGCCGGTCGCGGAGAAGTACAGTCTGCGCACGATCAGCGACCTCCGCCGCGCGCCGCCGCTGCGGGTGGTGGTGGATCTGGACTTCCCCGACCGGCCGGACGGCTGGCCGGGGCTGGTCGAGGCTTACGGGCTGCACCACCTCCCCAGGCCGCTGCCGGTCAGCCCGGACCTGCGCTATCGCATCCTGGAGGCGGGCGAAGCGGACCTGGTTTGCGGGTTCGCGACCGACTGGGAAATCGCCTACTACAAACTGGTGGTCCTGGCGGACGACCGCGGCTACTTCCCCAGCTATCACGGCGCCCCCCTGGCCCGCGCCGACTTCCTCAAGCGGCACCCGGAAGTGCAGCCCGTCCTCGACCGCCTCAAGGGACGCATCGATGACGAAACGATGCGGCGGCTGAACTATCAGGTCGCCCGCGAGCGCCGCCCCGAGGCGGTCGTGGTGCGCGCGTTCCTGATCGAGAAAGGGCTGGTACGGTGACTCGTCCCAGTCTGACGCCGTTCGCCTGGTTGTCGATCGCGGCCGCCACGGCCACCATCGGCCTGAAGGCGGGCGCCTACCTGCTCACCGGCTCGGTCGGGTTGCTGTCCGACGCCCTGGAGTCGGTCGTCAACCTGGCGGCGGCGTGCGTGGCGCTGGTGGTCCTGGCCGTTGCCGCCCGGCCGCCCGACGAGGAGCACGCCTACGGCCACGACAAGGCGGAGTACTTCGCGGGCGGGATCGAGGGCGCCCTGATCCTCGTCGCGGCCGCCAGCATCGCCTACGCCGCCGTCCCGCGCCTGTTCGCCCCGCAGCCGCTGGAACAACTTGGGCTCGGCCTCGCCCTGTCGGTCGCCGCGTCGCTGGTGAACCTCGGCGTTGCCCTGGTGCTGCTGCGGGCGGGGCGGCGCTACGAGTCGATCACCCTTGAGGCGGATGCCCGGCACCTGCTCACCGACGTGTGGACCTCGGCGGGCGTGCTGGCCGGCGTCGGCGCCGTCGCCCTGACCGGGTGGGAGCGATTCGACCCGGTCCTGGCGCTGCTGGTTGCCGGCCACATCCTCTGGACCGGGGCCGGGCTGGTGCGCCGGGCGGTACTCGGATTGATGGACACCGCTCTGCCGGCCGAGGAACGGGCGGCCGTGCAGGCCCTCCTCGACCGCTACCAGGGCCAGGGGATTCGCTTCCACGCCCTGCGCACCCGCCAGGCCGGCGCGCTGCGGTTCGTCTCGGTCCATGTCCTCGTGCCCGGCAACTGGACGGTCCAGCGCGGCCACGACCTGCTGGAGCGTCTGGAGGAGGAGGTCCGGCGGGCACTACCAAATGTGTCGGTGCTCACCCACCTGGAGCCGATCGAGGATCCGGCCTCGTGGGAGGATCTGGGAATCGTCCGCGGTCCCGGCGAGGCCGCGCACGGTTCGGCGCCGTCGGACCAGTCCGGAGCGCCAGCGCCGGGCTAACGCTCCGCCTGGCGCTGGCGCTCCGGACTGGTGGCAGCGCCAGCGATGGCCGCCACGGTTCGCTTGCGGGCGCCCGGGGCGGGTTGTTAAGATCCCCCACACCCTGCTGGCCCGTGCCCGGGCCGCTCAGCCCGGAGGCCGCGTGTCCAAATCGCCTGCCCACGACCCGTTCGCCGCCAAACGCGCCGCCATGCGCGATGAGTTCTTCGCGAAACTCTTTCTCCTCGGCGGCTTCCTCGGCGGGACCGACACGTACAAGCGGACCATGTGGGCGGCCGTCCCGGACGTCGCCTGCGGCCGGGCGGGGTACGCCCTGACGATGCGGCGCGGGCTGCCCGAGACCGGGGCCGGCGACCAGCTTATCATGGCCGGCCACGAGGCCATGCTCGCCCAGTGGTTCCACCGCCCGCTCTGCCGCGCCGACATCGAACTCGCCGGCCGGTGGTTCACCGAGAGCGCCGCCGTCCGCGCCTTTCCGACGGCCATGTGGGACGCGATCCTCGCCGCTCAGCCGGGCGAGGAGATCTCCCTGCCGGTGGACGTCTGGGGCTTCCCCGGCGGGCAGACGTTCCTGCGCGGCGTGCCGTGCCTGTTCTTCGAGGGCATGGGCGGGGCGATCTCGTACCTCGAGCCGGCCATGTGCCGGTACTTCGCCCCGCTCATCCAGGCCACGAAGGGCCGGCTGATGAAGCTGACCACCCCGCGCGACGCCGAGTTCGGCCTGCGGTCGGCGCCCGTCGAGGTCTGCAACCTCATTCTCCTGCTGGCCCGGTACGTCGGCGGCGGCGGGCGGCTGACGTCCAACGACACGGCCGAGTTCCTCTGGCCCGACCTGTTTCAGTCGATCGGCACGATCGGCCACGAGATGATGTCGGCCGCCCAGTCGTTCGACCGCCGCCTCGGCGAGGCGGAGTACGAGATGATGGATCGGTTCGTCAGCGCGATGGGGACCGCGTCGCTGCTGACCGACCTGGTGGACGCGGAGACGGTCGGGCTGGAGAACGCGCTGCGCGTCCTCCGCGCCCACCCGGAGACGGACCGGGTCGGCATCCGGGTCGATTCCGGCGACCTCGCCGCGCAGTGCGTCCTGTACTTCCGCAAGATGCGTGAGCAGGGGCTGGAGCCGCGCCTGATCGTGTTCGAGGACGAGGTGTCGCCGGACGTGGTCCAGAAGGTCTACGACCATTTCCGCCGGGAGACGGGGAAGGAGCCGACGATGCTCTTCCCCGGCGCCGGCGGGTACTGGTGGCGCCTCGTCCACCGCGATACCGTCGCCGCCGCGTTCAAGCGCAGCGCCACCGGCGACCACCCGAACGTGAAGTTCTCGAACTCGCCCGGCAAGGAGTCGCTCGGCGGCTACCTGCGCGTCCACGCCCGCGGCGACACGCTCATCATCGCCGACGCCTCCGAGGCGATCGACGCCGAGCCGCTGTTCGTCAAGCTGGTCGAGCAGGGCCGCATCGTGTACCGCGAGAGTTTTCAGGACCAGGCGGCCCGCGCCGACCGGACGTGGGGGCAGTACCGGCGCTGGGAGCTGTCGGCGAAGGTAGGCGGATACATGGCCCGTTTCCAGGAGATGCGCGAGCGCGAGGTGAAGCAGGCGCGCGCGCGGCTGACGCGCGGGCTGAGCGGATAAAGCCCACGGGTGGCGTCCCGTGGGGGGCACTGGCAAATCGGCCGCGGGGGGCGCACCGTGGGCGTTCGAGGAGAGACGACATGGCAACCGTGACCGCGAACCGGAAGCGTATGTTCGGTCCCGAATCCGCGGGCACGCTGATGACGCCCCGCGAGTTCGACCGGGCGGAGTTTATCGAGGGCCATCGTTACGAACTCATCCACGGAGTCCTTGTCGTGTCTCCCTCGCCGCTGGAAAACGAACGCGATCCAAACGAGGAACTCGGCTACTGGCTGCGCGTCTACCGCGACACGCACCCGGAAGGGGCGGCGCTGGACGCGACGCTCCCCGAACAGACGGTCGCGACGAAGGTAAATCGCCACCGGGCCGACCGCGCGATCTGGGCCGGCCTCGGGCGGCTGCCGCGCCGCAAGGATGTCCCGACCATCGTCGTCGAGTTCGTGTCCGCCGGGAAGAAGGACCGCACCCGCGACTACGAGGAGAAGCGCAACGAGTACATCGACCGCGGCGTCAAGGAATACTGGATCCTCGACCGCTTCCAGAAAACGCTGACGGTCCACACGCCGCACGGGCCGAAGAGCAGGAAGCGCGTCTACCGCGCGAAGCAGACTTACACCACCGCCCTGCTGCCCGGTTTCGAGCTGAAGCTGGCCCGCCTCTTCGAGCTGGCCGACCGCTGGCCCGAGTCGCCGGAGGAGTGAGTCCGGGAAGCAGCCGCGTTCGCGAGGGACTTCGCCTCATGCCTTACCACGGTTTCGTCCGCGTCGGGGCCGCCGTGCCCGCGCTGCGTGTCGCCGATACGACCTTCAACGCCGAGCGCGTCCTCGCCCTGCTCGCCCGGGCCGAGGCCGAGCGCGTCAGCGTTGTGGTGTTCCCCGAGCTGTGTCTGACGGCGTACACCTGCGCCGACCTGTTCCACCAGGCGGCCTTGCAGCGCAGCGCGCTCCAGGCGCTGGCACGCGTCGTCGCGGAGGGGCGGGGGGTCTACACCGGGCTGGCAGTGGTGGGCCTGCCGGTCGCCATCGATGAGCAGCTGTGCAACTGCGCCGCGGTCTTTCACGGTGGGCGGGTGCTGGGAGTGGTGCCGAAGTCGTTCATCCCCAACTACAAGGAGTTCTACGAGGGCCGGTGGTTCGCCGCCGCCGCCAACCTCCGCAGCCGCGCCCTGAACCTCGACGGCGCCGAGGTGCCGTTCGGCACCGATCTCCTCTTCGACGCCGTGGACGTCGAGGGACTCCTCGTCGGCGTGGAGATCTGCGAGGATCTGTGGGTGCCGATCCCGCCCAGCTCGCGGCAGGCGCTGCACGGGGCGTCCGTCCTGCTGAACGTCTCGGCGAGCAACGAGGTCATCGGTAAATCGCAGTACCGGCGGCAACTCGTCGTCAACCAGTCCGGCCGGTGCATGGCCGCCTACGTCTACACGTCGTGCGGCGTCTGGGAGTCCACCACCGACGTTGTCTTCGGCGGGCACGCCCTGGTAGCGGAGAACGGCACCCTGCTGGCGGAGACGGAGCGGTTCCAGCGCGAGGAGCGTCTCCTCGTCGCCGATGTGGATCTGGACCGCCTGCGCACCGACCGGGTGCGCACCAACAGCTTCGCCGACGCCCGGCTGTACAGCACCGCCGGCCCGGAGTTCCGGCGCGTCCCGTTCGTCCTCAACCGCCCGGGGTCGGCGCCGGCGCGGCTGGCGCGGGCCGTTGATGCCCACCCGTTCGTGCCGCGCGGCGAGGAGCAGCTGCGCGAGCGCTGCCAGGAAATCTTCGCGACGCAGATGGCCGGGCTGGCGCGGCGGCTGGAACACATCGGCAGGCCGCTGGTGAGCATCGGCGTCTCGGGCGGGCTCGACTCGACCCTCTCCCTGCTCGTCACCTGCCGCACCTTCGACCTGCTGGGTGAACCGCGCGCGAAGATCCGCGCCTTTACCATGCCGGGGTTCGGGACGACGACCCGGACGCGGGGCAACGCCTGGGCGCTGATGAAGGAGCTAGGCGTCACGGGGGCGGAGGTGGACATCCGCCTGCTGTGCCTGGAGGAGATGAGAGCCCTCGGCCACAAACCGTTCGGCATCGATCTGACGGGGCTGGATGTCGAGGAGTTGGGGAAGCAACTGCGGCGAGTTCCGGCCGAGCGGCGGCACGACCTGGTGTTCGAGAACGTGCAGGCCCGGATGCGGACCAGCATCCTGATGAACGCCGCCTTCGTCATCGGGACGGGCGACGTGTCGGAGCTGGCGCTGGGGTGGACGACGTACAACGGCGACCACATGAGCATGTACAACCCGAACGTCAGCATCCCCAAGACGCTCGTCAAGTTCCTCGTCGGGTGGGCGGCGCGGAACGAGTTCGACGGCGAGGCGCGGCGCATTCTGCTCGACATCGTCGCGACCGAGATCTCGCCGGAACTACTGCCCGTCGGCGAGGACGGCCAGACGGTGCAGGCAACCGAGGGATCGATCGGGCCGTACGAGCTGCACGACTTCTTCCTGTACCAGTTCCAGCGGTACGGAACGCCGCCGGAGAAGATCGTTTACCTGGCCCGGCAGGCTGAGTTCGAGCGCGCCTGCCCGGAGCGCGACATCCGCCGCTGGCTGCGAGTGTTCGTGCAGCGGTTCTTCACGAACCAGTTCAAGCGGTCGTGTTTGCCGGACGGCCCGAAGGTGGGTTCGGTGAGTCTGTCCCCGCGCGGCGACTGGCGCATGCCGAGCGATGCGTCCGCGGCGATCTGGCTGCAGTGGCTGGCGGACGAGGAGGCCGCGGCCGCGCAGGAGGCAGGGGCGAAGCAAGTGTAGCCCGCGCAGCCGGCCGAGTGGGCTATGCGGCTGCCTGCGCCGCCGGGAGAGCGCAGCTGAGCGGCTTGAACGCCTTGAGGACCAGCACGCGCCCGAGAAGCCGCTCCAGCAGCGGCAGCGGCAGCCAGCGCCACACGTGCGGCACCTCGGACCGGCGCAGCTGACGCTTGTGAATGCGGTGCTCGACGAACCGGCCGAACAGGCGCCGTACTCCGCGCCCCGAGAACCGGACCGAGGCGGGGCCGGCCGGGGCGTGCTTCCAGATGAAACAGAGCCGGCCCCAGAAATCGACGTCGTACTTCGCCGGCATCACGGCCAGAACCTTCCCGCCGGGTTTCAGCACGCGGTGGATCTCATTCACGACCGCGTGCGGTTCCGCGACCGATTCGAGCAACCCGCTGACGCAGACCACGTCAATACTCGCCGTCTCCACGGGCAGGGTAGTGTGGGGGGTGTGGAGAAAGCGCCCGCTCAGGCCGCGCAGCTCGAAGTTGCGCCGCACCAGGGCGAGCTGTGCCCCGGACGGGCTGCACACCACCACCGACGCCCCATGACGGGCGTACTGCACCCAGTCGGTGCCGAGCCCGTGCCCCAGGCCCAGCAGCGTCTCGCCGGAGTGCTTGGCAAACTCCAGCAACTGCGGGATCCATCGCCCCAGCCGACCGTGCCGCTGCCCCTCGATGTCGAGGAACCACTGCAGCGTGTACGGTTCCGGTCCCTCGTCGTGGCAGGGGGCCAGCCCAGCGACAAGTGCCTCGGCGGTGTACAGTCGCTCGGCAAACTCGGCCAGGTTGTGTGGCCCGTGCCCCGCTGGGACCGGCGCAAGCCCCCCAGCGGCACCCTGGTGAGATGCCGGGCTGGTGAGCCAGCCGTCCCAGACGCGCAGCTTGCTGGGGTAGGAGCCATCCATCGCCGATCCTCCCCGACCCTGCGGACCGACGACCAGGCGTCAGCGGCCCGGTCACGCCGGAAGCAAGTAACGGGACATAGCGGATTCGCACAACCCGGTCAAGGCGAACTCGGCGAGGGGGACGGCGCCGCGAAGCGCCCGCACCCCCCTGCCCCCTCTCCCCTGGTGGGAGAGGGGGAAAAGCAGACAGCCCCTCCCAGACCGGGTATCAGACCGATCGACGCCAATCGAACGGCCCCCCTGGCGAGTGGGGAGGAAGCCTCGCTCTCTTGCCTCTCCGCTCCATACTCCTCACTTGCCCCTATCCCCCGCACCCTGACCCCTGTTACAATA
Source organism: Gemmataceae bacterium (assembly GCA_020847555.1). The sequence goes on along the minus strand of JADLBT010000164.1, from coordinate 23,019 downwards.
GCCCCCGTCCCGCCCCTCCTGACCCACCCCGGAGACCTCCCGCCAATGTCCCAGCCCGATCCCCCAGCTGCCGAGGCCCAGGCCGTCCGCGACCTCGCCGCTGCCTACCAGAAGATGACCGAGCAGATCGGCAAGGTTATCGTCGGCCAGCGGCAGGTGGTCGAACAACTCCTGATGGCTCTGTTCAGCCGCGGGCACTGCCTGCTCGTCGGCGTCCCGGGCCTCGCCAAGACGCTGCTCGTCAGCACCGTCTCGAAGATCCTGCACCTGTCGTTCAAGCGCATTCAGTTCACCCCCGACCTGATGCCGGCCGACATCACCGGCACCGACATCCTTCAGGACGACCCGGACACCGGCCGCCGCAGGTTCGTTTTCCTCCCCGGGCCGGTGTTCGCGAACATGATCCTCGCCGACGAGATCAACCGGACGCCGCCGAAGACGCAGGCTGCTCTCCTCGAAGCCATGCAGGAGCACCACGTCACTGCCGGGGCGCAGACCTACCACCTGCCCGAGCCATTCTTCGTCCTGGCGACGCAGAACCCGATCGAGCAGGAAGGGACGTACCCGCTGCCCGAGGCCCAGCTCGACCGCTTCATGTTCAACATCATCGTCAGCTATCCAGGCCGAGACGAGGAGCTGGCGATCATGAAACAGACGACCAGCACATACAGGCCGGAACTGAGGCCGGTCCTCGACGCCGAGCAGATCCAGCAGTTGCAGCAGGTCGTGCGGCAGGTGGTGGTGGCCGACCACGTCTTCGCGTATGCGGCGGACCTGGTGCGGGCGACACGACCGCGCGAGGCGACTGCGCCGAAGTTCATCAAGGAGCTGTTGTCCTGGGGCGCCGGTCCGCGCGCCAGCCAGTATCTGATCCTCGGCGGGAAGGCCCGCGCCATCCTCCACGGCCGGCTGCACGTGACGACCGACGACATCAAGGAAGTCGCGTACCCGGTCCTGCGTCACCGCCTTGTCACCACCTTCAACGCCGATGCCGAGGGCATCACCACGGACAACATCGTCGCGCGCCTCCTCAAGGAGATCCCGCTGCCCCAGGAAGAGGCGGCGGCGCAGTTGCGGCGCGCGTGAGTGGTTAGTGGTTAGTGGTTAGTGGTTAGTGATGAGGGGTCAGCCCATGGCCGTGCAACACTACCGCGAGTTGATTGTTTGGCAGAAGGCGATCGATCTTGTTGAAGCAGTCTATCGGTTCAGCAGACGCTTCCCTCGGGATGAGATCTTCGGATTAACATCGCAGCTTCGGAGGGCAGCCGTCTCCGTGCCGTCGAATATCGCGGAAGGTCAAGGCCGCGATACAACGCGCGAGTTCCTCCATTTCCTGTCGATCGCGCGGGGATCACTCCAGGAAACGGCAACTCAAGTTATCATCGCCGAAAGGTTGTCGTATGGGACGCCAGAGCAGATCGAGGAGATCCGCGCGCTGTGTGCGGAAGTTGGTCGGTTGTTACACGGCCTCTGCAAGGGATTGGTGAACAAGCCATGACCCGCCTCTTGCTAACCACTAACCACTAACCACTAACCACTCAATGTCATCCCAACCGATCCCGTTCGATCCCAGCTCGCTCGCCAGGTATGGGCGCCTGACAATGGTGGCCCGCGCGGTCGTCGAGGGCTTTCTGAGCGGCGTCCACAAGAGCCCCTACAAGGGGTTCAGCGTCGAGTTCGCCGAGCACCGCCAGTACTACCCCGGCGACGAGATTCGCCACATCGACTGGCGCGCGTACGGCAAGACCGACCGCTACTACATCAAGGAGTACGAGGAGGAGACGAACCTCAAGGCGCACCTCCTGGTCGATGCGAGCGGCAGCATGGGCTATCGCGGGCAGGGACCGAGCAAGTTCGAGTACGCCCAGTACATCGCGGCGTCCCTCGCGTACCTGATGCTGCACCAGCTTGACGCCGTCGGGCTGACCCTTCACGATACGAAGGTGCGCGAGATGCTCCCGCCGCGGGCGAACTCGAAGCACCTGATGCAGCTGATCGGCGCGCTGGAAAAGACGACGCCGGGCGGCGAGACAAGCATGGCGCCGATCTGGCACGAGCTGGCCGGACAGCTCAAGCGGCGCGGCATGGTGATCGTCCTGTCGGACTGCTTCGACCAGCTCGGCCCGCTCATGAATGCCTTGCGCCGGTTTCGCCACCGCCGCCACGAAGTGCTGCTGTTCCACATCCTGGCGCCGGAGGAGATGGAGTTCCCGTTCAGGAAGTGGACGCAGTTTCGCAATCTCGAGGTGGCCGGCCACAAGATCCTCGTCGATCCGCAGCGGCTCCGGAAGGAATACCTGAAAAACTTCAACGCCTTCTGCCAGCAGCTCCGCCAGCAGGCCGGCGAGGCGCAGGTCGATTACCACCTGATCCGGACCGACCAGCCGGTCGAACAGGCGCTGGGGATCTACCTGACGAGGCGGCAGACGACGAAATGAACCTGATCTGTTGATATAGGCTCATTCCCTCTGTGTGGCTTTCCTCTGTGCTCTCTGTGTCTCTGTGGTTCGTGCTATGTTCGGTCTCAATACCTGGATGCTCTTTGGCCTGGCGGCGCTCGTCATCCCGCCGCTGATCCACCTGCTCAACCGCCGGCGCTACGACGTCGTCGATTGGGGAGCAATGCAGTTCCTGCAGGTCAGCGAAACGACGCGCCGGCGGCTGCTCATCGAGGAGATCCTGCTCATGCTTCTGCGCATGGGCCTGATCGCCGTCATGGTCCTGGCGCTTGCCGCGCCCGAGGCGACCAGCACCTTCTTCGCGGAGGTCGGCGCGCGGCCAAATCGCGACGCCGTTCTGCTCCTCGACGGTTCGTACAGCATGGGCCTGCGGGACGACCAGGGGCAGACGCCGCATCAGGCCGCCGTCGGCTGGGCGACGAGGTTCGTCGAGGGGCTCATCCCCGGCGACGGCGTGGCGGTCCTGCATGTCAAGCAGCGGGTCGTTCCCGTCATCGGTAGCCTTACCCGGGACCACGGCCGGGCGCTGGACGCGCTGGCGAAGCTGCCCGCGCCGCGCGGCGGGTGCGACTGGCCACGCGCCCTGCTGGAGGCCGAGAAGTTGCTGCAGGTCGAGGGCGGTCCCGGTCAGCGAGAGGTCATCGTCCTGACCGACGGCCGGCGCCGCGGCTGGGCCGACGGCGACGCTCTGTTCCACTGGGAAATGCTCGCCGCGAACCTGCACGCCGCCGAGCGCACGGCAGGGGAAGCACCTGCCCGCCGACCGCGCGTCCGGGTGGTGAACGTGGCCGCCGGGCAGCGGATCGACACGCCGCCCAACTACGCGCTCGCCCCGATTAGTTCCACCCGCGCCGTCGCCTGGGCTGGTCAGCGCATCAAGTTCCGGACCGCAATCGCCGTCGCCGGCAAGCAGGGATACGAACCGCCCCACCGCATCCGGCTGGAGGTCGATGGGGCGTTCGTCGCCCACCTGCCGGCCCCGCCGCGCGCCCCGCTCGCCAGCGTGCAGGTTCCGCTAACCTTCACCCACCGCTTCAGCGAACCGGGTTCGCACCTGGTGTCGGTGGTCCTCGAACCGGACCCGCCGGAGGGCCAGCGCCCGTCGAACCACCGCATCCGCGACGCCCTGCCCGGCGACAACCGGCAGGACTTCGCCGTCGAGGTGGTGGACGCCCTGCCGGTTCTGCTCGTGGATGGCGACGCCCGGCTCGGCCCGGAGAGCAGTACCTACTTCCTCGAAAAGGCGCTCGCCCAGTCCCCCGATCCGAAGAAGCCGCCCGTCGTCCTGGCCCGCACCGTGCCGGTCAAGGACTTCGCCCCGACCCTGCTCCGCGAGGATCTCGGCAAGGGACGGCCCGGCAGCGGGCCGCGCGTCCTGGTCCTGGCCGACGTGCCGCGGTTGACCGCCGACCAGCAGCAAGCAGTCGCCGCTTTCCTGGCCGACGGCGGCGGCGTGCTGGTAGCGGTCGGGGAGCGCGTCGAGGCCGAGGCGGGGTTCTACAACGACCGGCTGTATCGCCGCGGCAACGGCTGGCTGCCCGCGAAGCTCGAACAGGCGACGGGCGACCGGGGTAAGCCGGAGCTGGCCGCGTCTCCGGACGTGCGCCGCTTCCACCATCCGGCCCTGGAACTGTTCCGCGAGGAGCCGAACTGCACGCTCGGCAAGGCGCGCTTCCCGCGCTGGTGGAAGGTGTCCACCGCTGGTCAGACAACCGCCGTCCCGGGCGCACTGCTCACGACCGCTGACCCGCTGCTGGTCGAAAAGCCGTACCGGGGCGGGCGCGTCCTGCTCTGCACGGTGCCGCTGGACCGTTCCTGGGACGCGAACCTGCCGAGCGTCTGGGAGTTCCCGGTGCTGGCGCACGAGCTGATCTACTACCTCGCCGATACACGCTCCGCCGAGCACAACCTGGATCCGGGCCAGCCGATCCGCTACCGCCCCGCAGCCGGGAAGAGTGACAGCGCAGAGTCACTGCCGCTGCTGCTTGTCCTCCCGCCCGAGGGTGGGCCGCGCGTCTTTCCGAGCGGGGTGGTGCCCGCGGCGAAGCTGCCGGAAGTGGTCGCGTGGGCGCCGGAAGGCGGGGGGGCGAGTCAACTCCGGGTCGAGCCGGTCCCACTGCACCACGAAAGCCTGCGCGACACCGGCGTCTACCGAGTCCAGCCCGCCCGGTACGTCGTGAACGAGAAGGGGGAGGCGCGCCTGCAGCCGGTCGAGGGAGATCAGGGCTACTATGTGATGCAGCCGGACGCGCGCGAGTCGGACCTGACGCCCGCGACCGAGGAGGACCGGCGCAAGGTGGCGGATCGCCTGGCGGGGGCAGTCCCGCTCCAGTACCAGGACGACCTCCGGCCGGTCGCCGACGCGATGGTCGAGTCGTCGGCGACGCAGGATTTATGGTGGTGGTTCATGATCGGCGTGGTCCTGTTGCTGTGCGCCGAGGTGTGGATGACGCGGCGCATGGTCAAGGGCCGGGAAACGGCGGCGTAGTACGGGGAAGGAAGGCACGTCATGCAACGCATCGACCTCCCGTTGACCGACTGGTCTCTCCTGCTCGCGCCGCGCTGGGGCCACCTTGACGCGCCTGCGCAGGTCGCCCTCCTGGCCCTGCTCGGCGCGGCGCCGGTCGCGCTGGTTCTGTGGCTGTACCGCTGTGAGCTGCGCCTGGTGCGCCGTCGCACCGCCGCCCTGCTTCTGGGCCTGCGCCTGCTTGTCCTCGGGCTCCTGTGGTTCGTCGTCAGTCTGCAGCCGGTCCTGGCCCGGTCCGTCGTCGAGGAGATCCCCGGCCGTGTCCTCATCGCCGTGGACCGCTCCGCCAGCACCGAGGTCGCCGACCCACAGCGCGGTAAGCTCGACAAGCTGCGTCTCGCTCGCGCCCTGCATCTTCGCCTCGACGGCCGCACGCCGACCGACGCGCAGCTCGATGCCTGGATCCGGCATTATCGGCAGAAGGGGGAAACCAGCGAGCCGCCGTGGGTGGCGGCCGACGAGGCACGCGACGACGCCGACGCGCGCCGGCGGTTGACCGAGGAGCGGCGTGCCCAGCACGATAAGCTGTGCGCCGCCGTGGACAGGCTGACGCGCAGCGAGGTCGCGCGGCGGCTGCTTGCCGACGACGGGGCCGCGCTGCTGAAAGCGGTTGGCGCGAAACACAAGGTCGAGCTGGTCGCCTTCGACCGCGAGGTATGGGAGATCGAGCCCGGGCAGGTGGACGAGCTGGGCGGAGGAAAAGCGGGCGCCAAGGAGAAGGCGCGGCAAATCAGCAGGCAGTTCACGGACCTGCGCACTCCGCTGGCACACGCCCTGGAGCGCTCCGGGCCGACGGCCGAGCGAACCGTCGGCGTGGTCCTCCTGACCGACGGCCAGCACAACGGGGGCGTCTCGCCGGTGACGAAGGCGGCCGAGCTGGGCAAGGCAGGCGTCCCGGTTTTCCCCGTCGCCCTCGGCGCCCGCAAGGCCCCGCCCGATGTCGCCCTGCTGAACGTCAAGGCGCCGGCGAATGTATTCAAGGACGTGGATGCGTCCGTCGAGGCACGTTTCAAGGTGAGCGGGCTGCCGGCCCAGGAAATCGTCGTCGAGCTGCACCAGGGCAAGGGGGAGCCGCCGGAAGAGCACGTCAAGCGCGTCCAGCACGACGGCACCGGCCGCGTCTACACCGTCCCGTTCCGGGTGCGCATGGAAGAACCCGGCACGCGCGCCCTGGAAGTGAAGATCCGGCCCACCCTCAAGGAGCCGCGCGAGATCAACGACGAGAACAACCACCGGGCCGCCGTGGTGCGCGTCGCCGCGGACCGCGCGAAGGTGCTGCTCATCGACGGCGAGGCGCGCTGGGAGTTTCACTACCTCCACAGCGCCCTGCGGCGCGACCGCAGCATGGAACCGGACGCCGTCGTCTTCGTCCAGCCGCGCGTTGGCCGCATCCCGGAGGCTCAGCTGACGAAGATCGGCAACCCGCGTCTCACCCTCCCGAAGCCGAACGAGAAGGAACCTGGCGGCCCGCTCGACAAGTACGACTGCATCGTCCTGGGCGACGTGGCCCCGGAGCACCTGCCCATCGAGGACCGGCGGCGGCTGGAGAAGTATGTCGCCGACCGCGGCGGCACGCTCGTGCTGCTGGCCGGCAAGCGGTTCATGCCATTGGCGTTCGCCGAGGGCGGCGCCGAGGACGACCCGCTCCTCAAGATGCTGCCCGTCGAGAAGCCGCGCGCCGTCAGCCCGCTCGACGGCTTCCCGATGACGCTGACGCACGAGGGCCGGCAGACGTCGTTCCTGCAGCTGGACGTGACGCCCGAGGAAAGCGCCCGCCGCTGGGCCGGGCTGCCGCGCCACTACTGGGGTCTGGTCGGCAGGCTGAAGCCGGGCGCCATCGGGCTCGCCTACCTCGCGAAGGATCTGCGCAGCAAGGAGGAAGCCGGGGACGAGGCGGGCAAGAAGGACGGGGTGGAGAAGGCACAGGCGTTGCTGGCGAGGCAGAACTACGGGTTTGGGCGCGTGCTGTTTGTCGGCCTGGACAGTACCTGGCGCTGGCGCTACCGGGTCGGCGATACCTACCACCACCGCTTCTGGGGGCAGGTGATGCGCTGGGCGGCGTCGGACCGGCTACTCCCCGCGGGCAACCGCTACGTGCGCTTCGGCAGCCGCGACCCGATCTACCGCCAGGGCCAGGAGGCGGCCGTCGTGGTCCGGCTGGAGGACGAGGCGCCGCCGCTGGCGCCGGGCGCGCCGGCGGCTGCGCGGATCTTCCGCAAGACGGCCGACGACAAGGAGGAGCCGGCGGCGCTGGTGGAGTTGACGCGCAGCGAGCGGCAGCCGCGGCTGCTGGAGGGGGCCGTGCGTGACCTGCCGCCGGGCCAGTACCGGATCGAGCTGCACATCCCGGCGCTCGCCGACAAGCTGAAGGAACCGGACGAGGCGGACGAGGGCAAGGGCGACCGCAAACGCGACATCTTCACAGTGGCGGCGGAGGACGGGGACGAGACAGTCGAGCTGGCGACGAACTGGGCGTTGTTGGAGTCGCTGGCACAGGCCGGCAAGGGGGAGGTGATCGCGCCCGCGGAGGTGACGCGCCTGGTGGACCTGCTGACGCGCCAGGTCGAGACGCGCACGCGGCGCGAGGAGCAGAAGGTGTGGCAGGATCCGCCGCTGGTGTGGACGACCCTGGGCGTGTTCCTGGTGCTGCTCACGCTGGAGTGGGTCGGCCGCAAGCTGGCGGGGTTACCGTGAGGATCTTATACGGCATCGCGGTATACCCCCCCCGGCGCCCCGGCGCCCAGCCGCAAAACCGTCTTGACGTGCGTTGGAATGGCCGCTATGGTCTCGCCGCTTTACTGTCCCATACTTGAGTGAATCTCCTCGACTCGAGGTTTGACGGCGACCGCGCCGCGACGGCCTTTGGGGAAGGTGCGTGCGGTGCGACGGTGTCGGCCCCCACCGGGGGTGCGGCCCGCGCCGGGGGACCGGGTGCCGGGTGGGCTTCGGACGGCGTCCGGTGACAGGGGGATACGACGGGGAAAGGAGGCCAGGGTGGCTAGGCTTGAGGCACATACCGGCCGTGACCGCGCCCAGATTGGCGGCACCAGGCGGCAGCACGTCCGTTCGCTCCGCTTTCCCTTGTTCCTGCTCTCCATCGTCGCCGTCGCCGGGTTGGCGGCGACGGTTGCGCTGGGCCAGGAAGGCAGCCCGCGTTCGCGCGCCGGCGGGTCGCTCCACGCGGCCCGCGAGTGCTACACGCGCGGCGAGTACGAGCGCGCCGACCTCCTCCTGCGTCAGGTCCAGGTGCGGGCGACGGAACTGGCCCCCACCGAACAGAAGGATCTGGCCGAGGTGAAGCGGCAGAACGACGTGGCGCTGCAGCAGCGCCGCGACGGGGCCGCTCGCCTGGCCCAGGCAGAAGAGGCTTTCGGCCGCGGCCGCCTCGAGGAGACGACCGCCCTGGTCAAGGCGCTGAGTACCAACCAGTACCTTACCCCGACCGATAAGCACAAGCTGGGCGAGCTGACCGCCCGAATGCGCTCCGGCGGCGGCCCGCGGCCCGCGGCGCCCGGCGTACCGCCGATCAAGGAGGACTATAACACCCTGGTGGCGGCCGGGCGCGAGGCGTGCAAGCGCGGTGCCTGGGACCAGGCTGAGCAACTCGCCCGCGAGGCCGAGCAGGTCGGCCCGCGCGTCCCGGCCTGGCTGCACCCGTGGGACGACAACCCGTCGCGCATCCTCCGCGACGCCGCGGCCGGCCGGGCAAAGCAGACCGCCGCCGCCCCCCGGGAGAATCCCCGCCCCCCGGAGAAGCCGAACGCCCCCACGCCGCCCGCCGCTCCCGCCCCGGTTGCCGGCGAGAAACCGGCCCCGCGCGGCAATGGCAAGCCCCAGGACAACGCCCCGCTCGGCAAGCCGTCCGCCGTCGCCCAGGCCCCGACGCCCAAAGGATCCGGCGCGATGACGGCCGTCGGCGGGGAGCCCGCCGGCAAGCCCCAGGCGCGCGAGGCGCAGTTCCGCCCGGCGTCGCAGACCCCGCCGCCGAACCCGGAGACGGCCCAGGCGATGCAACTCCTCCAGAAGGGTCGCGCGGCCCTCGGGCAGAAAGACTTCGACACGGCCCGCAAGTGCGCGGAGCAGGCGCGCGCCCTGCGCCCGCAGCTGAGCTGGTGGGACGACTCGCCCGACAAGCTGCTCGCCGAGGTGCGCCGCCGTGCGCCGGCTTCCAGCCCGGCGGTTGCCGAATCGGGCCGCACGCCCGGCGGCCATGAGCCGGCCGACCCGCGAGCCCTGCTGCGCGAGGGACGAGGCCAGTTCCGCCAGGGGAACTTCGACGAGGCCGACCGGCTGTCGCTCCGCGCCGCCGCCGTCCCGGGCGCGCGATGGGGCCTGTTCGAGGACAACCCGGACCGGCTGCGCGTGGACATTCAGAAGGCCCGCGCCCGCAAGGACGGCGATGCCGCCGCCCGACTCCTGGCCGAGGCGCGCAAGCACTTCCAGGAGGGCGACCTGGCACAGGCGAAGGCCAAGGCGTACCAGTCGAAGCGCCTGCACGGCCCGTACAGCATCTGGGAGATGGGCGACCGGCCCGACCGGCTGCTGGCCGACATCAACAAGGTCGAGATCGCCCAGCGCAACAAGGGCACTGACGTCCCCGCGGACCGGCCGGCCGTCGCCCAGCAGAAGCCGGACGCGGCGAAAGGTCCGGCCCGGCCGGAGCCGACCGTGGTGGCCCTCCAGGCGAAGCAGCGCGCCCAGGGTCTGCTGCTGGAGGCCCGCGGCCTGCAGCGGCAGGGGAAGCTGGTCGAGGCGCGCCAGAAGACAGTCGAAGCCCACCAGTGGGCGGTCGAGGCGGCCCGGGGCAACGTCCGGTTCCAGCCGGGCGAGGAAGGTCCGGAGCTGGTCCTGAACGGCCTGGGTCTGGCCTGTGCCAACCACATCGACGGGCTGGTGCGCCAGGCAGACGACTGCGTGCGCAACGGTCCGAAGGATCCGAACACGCTGAAGGCTGCGGGCGCCCACCTCGCCCAGGCCCGATACCTCGCCAACGCCTTCGGGCTGGAGACGCAGGAGATCGACGCCAGGGGCGCTTGGATCCAGCAGGCGCAGGTCGCCCTCGTCGCGCCGCCGGCGCCCGGCGGCAACGGCGGGCCGCTGCCAACCCCGGGCGGCCAGGGCGTGGCCCTCGCAGGCGCCCAGGTGCCGGCCCTCGGCGGCGCCGGCGACCCGAAGCGGCGCGAGGGGCTGGACCTGCTGGAGAAGGGCCGGCTGGAGGTGACCCGCGGCCAGCTGTTCGCCGCTCGCAAGATCGGCGAGCAGGTGTTCGAGGGGCCGTACGGGCTGCGCGACGAGGCCGGCCGATTTCTGAACGCGATCGACCTGGAGGAGTTCAACCAGAAGCGCAACCACGTCAACCGCAAGTTCGACGACGGCCTGGATGCCTTCCAGCGCCGCGACTACAACCTGGCCCGTACCGTCTTCGCCGGCCTGAAGGGCGACGAGACGCTGCTCACCCAGGACCGCCAGGACCGGCTGCGGGAACTCTCCGGCACACCCGAGATGCAGCCCGGCCAGGTCGCCAAGGCGCCGGCCGGTGCCCCGGTCCAGCAGGCGTCGGTCCCGGGACGCGCGGTCGCCACGGACAGGCACGCGAAGGCCAGCCCGAAGGCCGCCCCGACCGGGGACGATCTGGCCGACCGGGTGAAGGCGATCGAGGAGATCCAGTTCCAGCAACTCTACAACGAGGGGCTGGAGGATCGCCGCCGCGCCATCACCAACGCCAAGGCCGGGGAATTCGATGCCGCGATGGACGTGCTGCGCGCCTCCCTGGAGCGGCTCGAAGGCTCATCGCTGTCGAAGGAGCGCGTCGCCACCCTCGGCCGGCCGTTCCAGCGCCAGCTGGACGAGTACCGCAAGCTGAAGGCGCAGAAGGACTGGGAGCAGCAGCAGGCGTCCACCCGCGTCATCGGCGGCGGGCGGGAGCGCGAGAAGAAGCGTCTCTTCGACGACCAGAAGCGACAGGAGGAGGTCGCGGATCTGATCAAGCAGTGTACCGCCCTGATGCGTCAGGGGCAGATCGACAAGGGGCTGGTGCTCGCGTACCGCGCCCGGGAGATCGACCCGGACAACGTCGCCGTGGACGCCGTCATCCAGATGGGCAAGATCCGCCGCGAGGTTCAGAAGGGCAAGGTCAAGAAGGACGAGAACGAGGACTTCCGGCTGAAGGCGTGGCACGACGCTGAGCGGCTCGGGCCATACGTGGACGGCATTGAAACCCCGCTGGCCTTCAACAAGGACATCACCGAGCAGGCGCAGAAGCGCAAGGGATACGGCGGCGGCATCTTCACCGACCGCCTCAACGAGCGCGAGCGGCAGATCGAGCGCAAGCTCCTGGGTCCGGTGAGCCTGAACTTCAAGGACACCCCGCTCAGTCAGGTAATCGAGGATCTGGGCAACATCACCGGGGTAAACGTCGTCCCGGACACGTTCGCGTTCCAGGAAGGGGGCATCAACGACAACCAGCCGGTGACGCTGCGGGTGGACAACATCTCGCTCAAGTCGGCGCTGAACATGCTCCTCCGCAAGGTCCGCCTGACCTACATGGTCAAGGATGAGGCGCTGCAGATCACGACCGAGGACCACGCCAAGGGCAAGACGAAGGTGGTCACGTATCCGGTCGGCGATCTGGTCGTCCCGGTGCCGAACCACTCGCTGCCGGTCGTGGCCGACTTCAGCGGTCAGATGGCCCGGCACTACGCGGGGAACACCGCGCCGAACCTGGCCAACGCCTCCCCGATCCTGACGCCCAACTCGCTCAACGGCGGCCAGCCGGTCGGGACCGGCAACGGCGCCCCGGCTCAGGGCAACGGGCTGAACGGCCCGCCCAAGCCGCCCGGCTCGACGATCGAGGATCTGCTGATCAAGCTGATCACCACCACGATCGACCCGCAAAGCTGGAACGAGGTCGGCGGGAAAGGCACCATCCAGTACTTCCCGCTCGGCATGGCCCTGGTCATCAACCAGATCCAGGACGTCCAGGAGCAGATCCAGGATCTGCTGGCGGCCCTGCGCCGGCTGCAGGATCTGGAGGTCGCGATCGAGATGCGGCTCGTGTCGGTGTCGGAGTCGTTCTTCGAGCGGATGGCGTTCGACTTCGACCTGAACATCATCAACCGCGGGCAGACGCGGTGGGAGCAGCAGCTGGTGACGCAGCAGTTCGCGCCGCCGGGGTTCATCAACGCCTTCAAACCGGACGGCTTCTTCTCCGGCCTGACGCCGGCCGGGACGTTCACCCCGGATCTGGGCGTGCCGATCCGGGCGAGTAGCTTCGACTTCTCGCTGCCGCCGTTCGGCGGCTACCCGGGCACCCTCGGGGCGGACGGCGGGCTGAGCCTGGGCCTGGCGTTCCTGTCCGACGTGCAGGTGTTCATGCTGCTGGAGGCGGCCCAGGGCGACCGCCGCTACAATCTGATGCAGGCGCCGAAGCTCACCGTGTTCAACGGCCAGACGGCGACGATCACGGCGAGCGAGAGCCAGTTCTTCCTGACGCAGATCAACGTGGTGGCGTTCGGGTCGCAGCTCGTCTTCCAGCCGCAGAACTCGCCGATCCTCACCAACGGCGTGTCCATGTTCGTCACCCCGGTGGTGTCGGCAGACCGGCGGTTTGTGCGGTTGAACATCATCCCACAGATCAGCAACCTGACGTCGGCGAACGTGCCGCTGCTGCCGGTCCAGATCCCGGTCAACGATCTGTTCTTCGACGGGATCGTGTCCACGCAGCCGCGCATCTTCCAGACGTTCTTCCAGCAGCCGGGATTCAGCTTCATAAACGTGCAGGCGACCGTCGTCGTTCCGGACGGCGGGACGGTGCTCATGGGCGGGCTCAAGACGTTGTCGGAAGGCCGCAACGAGTTCGGCCCGCCGCTCCTGAGCAAGATCCCCTACGTCAACCGGCTGTTCAAGAACGTCGGCTACGGACGCGAGACGACGAGCATGATGCTCCTGGTCACGGCCCGGATTATCATCAACGAGGAGGAAGAACAGATCTACCTCGGCAACCTGACGGCCATCCCTGGCCGCTGACCGACTAACACGATGAAACGCCCAGGCCCACGGGTCGCGACCCGTGGGCCTTTTTCGTTCTGTCGTGCCGCCGGCGCCCGGGCGCGCGGTCACTTACTCTTCCCCTGTGCGCGCTTGCCCTGCAGCTCGTGGATCTCGCGGATCCAGATGTTACGGAACCGAACCGGGTCGCCGTGGTACATGAGTGTCAGCGGGAGTTTCTCGGCGTGCGGCGTGTAGCGCGGGGCGCGGTCGTAGGGCGTGTCGCCGAGCAACTCGACGTGATTCTGCACCAGTACGCCGTTCTGGAAGACGGTGAGGTAGGCGGGGCGGAGGAGCTTGCCGTCCTTGAAGCGCGGGGCCGCGAAGACGATGTCATACGTCTGCCACTCGCCCGGCTTGCGCGACGGACTCACCAGTGGCGGGCGCTGCTTGTAGATGGCGGCGCACATGCCGTCGAGGTAGGTCGGGTTTTCCCACGAGTCGAGCACCTGCACCTCGTAGCGGGCGCCCATGAAGCCGATGCCGTTATTCCCGCGGCCCTGACCCTTGCCGCGGATCTCCTTCGGCGTCGCGAACTCCAGGTGCAGCTGGCAGTCGCCGAACGCCTGTTTGGTCGAGACGGCGCTCTTCGCGATGCCCACGCCGTCCTTGATCTGCCACTTTTCGCCGCCGGTCCAGGCGCTCATGTCCTTGCCGTCGAACAGAACGATCGCGTCGGACGGCGGGCTGCCGTTCGTGCCGGGAAGCACCTGCTTCGGCTGCTCCCAGACGATGCCGCTCTCGTACGGCACGACCTGGGCGGCGCTGCCCTCGGCCACGCCGGGCCGGCCGCGGTCGAGGCAGAGGAAGACGATCAGGCCGGCCGCGGCCCCGAGGGCAAGGGTTCCGGCAGCTTTCCGCAGTTGCGCCAATCGACGGTTCATCATGGTACTCCTCTTCGCTTGTCACTAACAGGCGACTGCCAACCTCATGCAGGAGCCGGCTCCGTCCGGCGATCCTTTCCAGCCTTGTAAGAGCCGGCTTCGCCCGGCGATATTGGTACGATCGGGGGGCCGGAGGCGATATTGGTACGATCGGGGGCCGGAGCCCCCTCCTACGGGGCTGGAAAGGATCGTCGGTCGGGGGGTGCGGGGCGCCGGCCCGCTGGTTCTCTGCGGCCAGCAGATCGGCGACGATGCCGGGTAGCATGAGCGAGTCGCCGACGAGGGAGTGAAGGGCCGCACGACGGCTGATCTGCGAAAAGGACTCCCAGCGAAAGTGCGGTGCGCAGGAACATGGCGGGCCTCGGCCAGGCGGGAATGTCGCAAGAATAGCTCTATCCTACGGAAATCCGCTCACCGATCGCAACGACATTCCCGAACGGGTGCAGCTGTCAATGGGTGGCAACTTCCGACCGCTCAAGCAACCAGGCACCGCCGCAGTCGCAAGACCGCCTCCGCCTCGGCGTGCGTCCGGTGGCGCCTCCCGGCCAACTTGCACCGCGCCCCCACCAGCATAAGACGACTTCAGGCGTCCCCGCTACTTCCGGAGAAGGATGGACCGATGAGCCCTCCACCCCACCAGCCTGACGGCGACCACACCGCCAACCCGTGGTCGCGACGGTCGCGGACCGCGGCGTACCAGAACCCGTGGATCGTCGTCTACCACGACGAGGTAACGCGTCCCGATGGCCAGCCGGGAATCTACGGCGTCGTCCACTTCCGCAACCGGGCCACCGGCGTCGTCGCGCTCGACGCCCAGGATCGGGTGGTTCTCGTCGGCCAGTACCGCTACACCCTGGACGCCTATTCGTGGGAACTCCCCGAGGGTGGCGCCGCCGAGGGCGAGGAACCGCTGGCGGCCGCCCGGCGCGAGTTGTTCGAGGAGACGGGCTGCACCGCCGGCCGGTGGGAACTGATCCTGCGCGCCCATCTGTCGAACTCGATCAGCGACGAGGAGGCGTTCTGCTATCTGGCGACGGATCTGCGCGAGGGCATCGCCAGCCCGGAGGGGACGGAGGTACTGCAGGTGCGTCGGGTGCCGTTCGCCGAGGCGCTGGCGCTGGTCGCCCGCGGGGAGATCACCGATTCGCTATCCGTGATGGGGCTGCAGCGCGTGGCCCTGCTGCGGCTCGGGGCCGGTTGACAGGTGCTTGCAGGATCCGTCGCTGGCACTGCGGGCCGGTCCGACGGCGCCGGACGCGGCCGTTGGCACGGCCTTTGCGACGATTCCGGCAGGGGGTGGAACTCCCCCACCCCCACCGGGGGCCGGACCAAAGAGACAAAGCCATGCGGCGGCACATCGTTCGCGCCATCCCACTGACCTTGCTGCTCACGGCCGCGGCCGGTTGCCAGGGCGCGGGACCACCACTGCCCGCTCCCCCGCCTCCGGCGGTGACCGTCGTCCAGCCAGTCCGCCGCAAGGTCACCGACTACAAGGAGTTCACCGGCCACCTCGAAGCGGTCGAGAAGGTCGATATTCGCGCCCGCGTGCGCGGCTTCCTCAAGGTAATCCACTTCAAGGAGGGTACGGAGGTCAAGGAGGGCGACCTTCTGTACGAGATCGACCCACGCGAGTTCGAGGCCACGGTCGCAAAGGCGCAGGCGGATCTGGAGCAACAGCAGGCGCAGCTCGAACTGGCGCGCACCGAGGCGGCCCGGAGCCGGGCTCTGCTCGGTTTGCGCGCGGCGAGCCAGGAGGAGTACGACCAGCGCGTCGCCGCGCGTGAAACAGCCTGGGCGGCCATCGCCCAGGCCCGGGCCGTGCTCGAGAGCGCCAAGCTCGAACTCAGCTTCACCAGGATCCATTCCCCGATCGACGGCCGTGCCGGCCGCACCCTCGTCACCAAGGGGAACCTGGTCGGGTTCAGCGAACCGACCCTGCTCACGACGGTCGTCAAGATGGACCCGATCTATGTCTATTTCGAGGCGTCCGAGCGGGACTACCTGGAGTACCAGCAGTTGATCCGCGAGAAAGGCGCCCCCACGGCCGAGCAGGGCAAGGTTCCCGTTCACGTCGCCCTGACCGGGGAAAAGGGCTTCCCCCACCGGGGTCTCATCGATTTCCGCGCCAACCAGGTGGACCTGGGCACCGGGACGATCCTGCTCCGCGGCGAACTCCCCAACCCGCACCGGCTCCTCACCCCGGGGCTTTACGCGCGCGTCCGCGTCCCGATCGGCTTCCCGCGGCCGCGCCTCCTCGTGCCCGAGGTGGCGCTGTCGTCCGACCAGCGCGGCCCCTACATGCTGGTCGTCAAGCCGGACAACACCGTCGAGCGGCGCGACGTCCAGCTCGGCATCACGACGGACGGGATGGTGGTCGTGAAGAAGGGGGTGACCGCGGACGACTGGGTCATCGTCAACGGCCTGATGGCTGCCCGCCCCGGGGCAACGGTGCGTCCGCAGCGCGCCCCCGCCGAGTCGGCCACCGTCGTGCCGGCGAGCACCAGGGTCGGCGAGCCGAAGCGGTGACCCGGAAGGCCGGCAGGGAGTCCCCACGATGTCGCGCTTCTTCATCGACCACCCGGTCTTCGCCAACGTGATCGCGTTGGTAACGATCCTGCTCGGCGCCGTGGCTCTGTGGGAGCTGCCGATCGAGCAATACCCGCAGATCACCCCGCCGACGGTTCAGGTCGCCGTCACCTACCCCGGGGCCAACGCGCAGGTCGTTGCCGACACCGTCGCGGCCCCGATCGAGGAGCAGGTCAACGGCGTCGAGGACATGCTCTACATGTCCTCGACCAGTTCCAGCAACGGCTCGTACGCGCTGATCGTCACGTTCGCGATCGGGACCGACCTGAACACCGCCCAGGTGCTGGTGCAGAACCGCGTCGCCATCGCCGAACCGCGCCTCCCGGCGGAGGTGCGCCAGCTCGGCGTGACGGTCAAGAAGCAGTCCACCGACATCATCCTCGTCCTCTCGCTCACCTCGCCGACGGGAGCTTACGACGCGCTGTTCATGGCGAATTATGTGGCGTTGAACCTGCGCGACCAGCTGAGCCGCATCAAGGGGGTGGGCGAGGTGCGCGTCGTCGGCGGCAGCGAGTACAGCATGCGCATCTGGTTCAACCCGCAGCAGCTGAAAACGCGGGATCTCACCACCAGCGACGTCGTGGCCGCCCTGCGCGAGCAGAACGTGCAGGTTGCGTCCGGCCAGATCGGCCAGCCGCCCGCCCCGAAGGGCCAGCAGTTCCAGTACACGGTGACGACCCTCGGGCGCCTGAAAACGCCCGAGCAGTTCCGCCGCATCGTCCTCAAGACAGGCGCGGCCGGACGCACCACCTATCTGGGGGACGTGGCGACGGTCGAACTCGGCGCCCAGTCGTACGACACGTTCGCGCTGCGCGACGGACGCGAGGCAGTGAGCGTGCTAATCTACCAGCTCCCCGGCGCCAACGCCCTGGACGTGGCCGAAGGCGTGCGCAGGGCGATGCAGCAGCTGGCGCACAATTTCCCCCCGGGCCTGAGGTACGAGGTGTCGTTCGACACCACTCGGTTCATTACGGCCGGCGTCCGCGAGGTGTATCGCACGCTGATCGAGGCCGGCGTGCTGGTGCTGATCGTCATCCTCGTCTTCCTGCAGGACTGGCGGGCGGTCCTGGTGCCGGCGACGACCGTCCCGGTCACCATCATCGGCGCGTTCGCGTTCATATACCTGCTCGGGTTCTCGGTTAACTTCCTCACCCTGTTCGGGCTCGTCCTCGTCATCGGCATCGTCGTCGATGACGCGATCGTGATCGTCGAGAACGCGGCCCACCACATCGAGCACGGCGAGCCGCCGCACGAGGCAACGATCCGGGCGATGGGGGAGATGACGGGGCCGGTGATCGGCATCACGCTGGCGCTGATGGCCGTCTTCCTGCCGGCGTCGTTCCTGGGCGGGGTGACGGGCCAGCTGTACCGCCAGTTCGCGCTGACGATCGCTGGCACCGCCCTCCTCAGCGCCATCAACGCCCTGACCCTCAAGCCGACCCAGTGTGCCCAGTACCTGCGCCCGGCGCCGCCGCGGCGCAACTTCCTGGCGCGCGGGTTCAACTACGTCTACGGCCTGGTCGAACGCGGCTACACCTGGGTCGTGAGCCACCTGGTGCGCCGGCCAGCGGCCGTACTGGTCGTGTTCGTGGGGCTGTTCGCGGTGACGGCGTGGTGGTACGTGTCGCTGCCGACCGGGTTCCTGCCGGCCGAGGACCAGGGGTACATCATTGTCAGCATCCAGCTCCCCGACGCGGCGTCGCAGCAGCGGACGCGCGCGCTGACGGAGAAGCTGAACACCATCCTGGAGGAGGAGAAGAAGCGCGGCGGCGTCGATGGGTGGTTCGTCCTCGGCGGGCTGTCTCTGCTGGACGGCACGATGCAGTCGAACGCGGCGACGATGTTCGTGACGTTCCGCGACTGGTCCGAGCGCGAGGATCCGGCGCTGACGCAGGAAGCGATCCTCGGGCGGCTGCGGCGGAAGTTCGCCCAGTTGCAGGAGGGGACAGCGTTCCTGCTCGTCCCGCCAGCGATTCGCGGGCTCGGCGTCAGCGGCGGGTTCCAGATGATGGTCCAGGACCGCAGCGGCGCCAACCTCGCGGCGCTGCAGGCGCAGACCCGCGGCATCATGCAGGCGGCCCGGCGGCGGCCGGAGATCGGCCCGCTGACGACCACCTTCCGGGCCGGCGTGCCGCAACTGCACCTGGACGTGAACCGCGTCAAGGTGAAGCAGCTCGACGTGCAGCTGAGCGACGTCTTCGATACTCTGCAGGCGGCTCTCGGCTCGACGTATGTCAACGACTTCAATCGGTTCGGCCGCGTCTTCCAGGTGCGCGTCCAGGCGGCCCCGCAGTACCGCGACCGACTGGAGGACATCTACCGGCTGGAGGTGCGCAACAAGCAGGGCCAGATGGTGCCGCTGTCCACCCTGTTGACCGTCGAGAGGTCGTTCGGCCCGCAGACCATCACGCGCTACAACCTCTACCCGTCGGCGGCCATCATCGGTGAGGCGGCGCCCGGCACCAGCTCCGGCGAGGCGCTGGACGTGATGGAGGAGATCGCCCACCGCCAGCTACCGTCAGGGATGGGGTTCGACTGGACCGGCATGGCCTACCAGGAGCGCCTGGTCGGCGGGCAGGCGCTGGTCGTTTTCGCGCTGGCGGTGCTGCTGGTGTACTTCGTGCTGGCCGCCCAGTACGAGAGCTGGCTGCTGCCGCTGGCGGTCATCCTGGTGGTCCCGCTCGGTATCCTCGGATCGGTGGTAGGGATTGCGGTGCGCGGCATGGCGAACAACATCTACGCTCAGGTCGGGGTGGTGCTGATCATCGCCCTGGCGAGCAAGAACGCGATCCTCATTGTCGAATTTGCCCGCGAGCTGCGCCTCCGCGGCCGGTCCGTCGCGGAGGCGGGTATCGAGGCGGCGCGGCTACGCTTCCGGCCGATCCTGATGACGTCGTTCGCGTTCATCCTCGGGGTCGTGACGCTGGTGCTGGCGACGGGCGCGGGGGCGGCGAGCCGGCGGTCGCTGGGGACAGTCGTCTTCGGCGGGATGATCAGCTCGACGGTGTTCGCAGTGCTGTTCGTGCCGGTGTTCTTCGTCGCCATCCAGGGCCTGAGCGAGTGGCTGGCGGGCAAGCCGCGTGCCACGACAGGACGGGAAGGCGCGCCCGAACCGCCGGCGGCCGCGCAGGCGCCCGACACGGCCGCCGGACCACACCGGCCGCCGCCCGAGACACAGCCGCCCGCCCCTGGTCCTCGGCGCGATGAGCCGGCGCGAGAACCATGACAGGGGAAGAACCAGGAACCAAACAAACCCGTGTTCGGTGGCAGTTGCGGTGCTTACCAGCCGCGGCAACGAACCCTCGGGTTGATTGGTTCCTGGTTTCCTGGTTCCTGGCTTCTTCCCGCCCTGCGGGCTCGGTTCTTCCCGCTGCTGGCCGTGCCTCATAGTCCTATCCAGGCGATCCTGTCTCCACCGCCTCCGAAAGGACGAGCCATGCACGATCCCACCGACGTTCCCGCCTCACCCTCCCTGAATCGACGCCACCTGCTGCGTGGCCTGGCCGCCGCCGGCACCGCGTCCGCCCTGTCCCGCCTGCCCGCGGTCGAGGCGGCGCAGGAACGTGCCGTCACGCGCGGCCGCATTCGGCAGTCGATCGCCTTCTGGTGCTTCAACAGCGCCGGCGAACGCTGGGATCTGGAGCGGATCTGCCGCGTGGCCAGGGAACTCGGCTGCCCGTCGGTCGAGCTGGTGCCGGCCGCGAGCTGGAACACGTTGCGCAAGCACAACCTGATCTGCGCCATGGCGTCCAACGGCATGCCGGGGGCGTCGTTCATGCGCGGGCTGAACAACCCGCGCTATCACGAGGAGGTCATCGACCGCACGCGCAAGACGATCGACGCCTGCGCCGAGGCGCACTTCCCGAACGTGATCGCCTTCACTGGCTACAAGTGGCGCGACGCCAACAACCCGCGCAGCGGCGAGATCGGCCGCGAGGAGGGAGCGGACAATTGCGTCAAGGCGCTGCGGGCGCTCGCGGGCCACGCGGAGAAGCGCGGCGTGACGGTCTGCCTGGAACACCTCAACACCCGCGACAGCTCGCACCCGATGAAGGGCCACCCCGGCTACCAGGGTGACGACCTCGACTGGGTCGCCGGCATCATCCGCCGCGTCAAGTCGCCGCGCGTGAAGCTCCTTTTCGACATCTACCACGTCCAGGTGATGCACGGCGATATCCTGCGGCGCCTCGAGCAGACCCGCGACATCCTTGGCCACGTCCACACGGCCGGCAACCCGGGGCGCGGCGAGCTGGACGACCGGCAGGAGATCAACTACCCGGCGGTGATGCACAAGTTGCTGGAGGTGAAATACAGCGGCCACGTCGGGCAGGAGTTCATCCCGACGCGCAACCCGCTGGAGGGGTTGCGCCAGGCGGTCCGGGCGTGCGACGTGTGACGAGGCTTGCCCGGGGCGCGGGGTGCGGTTACAGCAGGATTGCTCCGGAATCCAGGTCTGGCCTGGTGCCCTGCACCGTGGGCGATGATGCGTCGCCCGAGCGTTGCGCTGGTCATCCGGCAGAAGGAAGGCTGTTTCAGGCCCGCTGATCGGTCACCCACGACCTGGTCGGCCCGCGGTCGGCTTTTTCCCCGCACCCCCCTGCCCCCCTCCCCCTGGTGGGAGAGGGGGCAGGGGGGTGCGGGGGCCGGCGCTTTCCCCCTTCAATGCACCTGCTCGCGCACCGGCGGCGTCCACAGGCGCACCTTGCCGTCCATCCACACCGAGGCGACGGTCCGCCCGTCCGGCGCGAACGTCACGAACGTCGGCTCGCCCCAGCCGGTCGTGTTTGGGGCCACGTCCGCCTCGCGCACCGTGGCGATCACCTGCCCCGTATCCATGTCCCACACCGCCAGCCAGCCGTTGCCGCCGCTCGCGAGGAACTTGCCGTCGGGGCTGAATTGCAGCGGTGGCGTCTTGACCCAGAAGCGCCCTTCGTCGTGGGCAGCGAACGGCTCGCGGACCTTCTCCCACTTGCCGCTGCTGGCATCGCCGAGGATCAGCACGTCCGGCCCGGACTTGAGAATGGGACGCGCGCGGGCCGCCAACTGCCCGCCGCGGCCGAGGGCAAGAGCGAAGAGGTGCAGCCCTTTCGCGCGGTCTTCGCCGAGGCGCTTGCGCAGCGCCGCGCTGGGGACCGGCTTGTCGGGTGCGGGAGCCTGGTTCGGCAACTCGTACAGCGCGACGCCCTGCTCGACGGCTGCCACGACCGTGGCGCCGTCGGGGCCGAGCGCCGCCGCCTCCGCGAACGGCCACTGACTCGCCGCCACGACCGCGCCGGAGCGCACGTCCCACGCGACGGCGCGGTCTCTGCCCGCGGCGAACAGCCGGCTGCCGTCGGGGCTGAACAGGAGCTGGTGGGCGGGCCGATCGTCGTCGGTGAAAGTCGGCCACGGGAGCGGCGTCAGCTCTTTCGGCGCGCCGGGCCGCCAGATGCGCACGCTGCCCCAGCCGGACTGGCCCGCCGTCGCAATCCCGACCAGCTGGTCCACCGCCGACGTCGCCACACTCGCGATTCGCAGGCCCGCCACGGTCGCGAGCGGCTGCGGCTTGCGCGTCGCCAGCGGCCAGAGTTTCACGGCGCCCTCGCGGCTTCCCGTGATCAGGGCGGCGCCGTCGGGACGAAAGGCGGCGCAGGTGAGACGCTGGTCGGCGTCCTCCAGCGTGACCAGTTGCACGCGGCCGTTGCCGCCCCCCTCCGGACCGTGGGCTCCCGGTTCCCCCGGCTGCCCGCCGTCGCTCCCGGAAGCGGGGGAACTTCCCGGCGATGCGCCGCCATCCCGGAAATAGAAGTAGACTCCTCCCGCCACGCCCAGGAACAGGACCGTAACCAGCGTGGTCAGGCGGAGGCGGGGGTAGCGGCGCAGCCAGATCCAGAGGCGCCCGAGCGACACCGGGACGCGGATCAGGAGGAAGATGAGAACGTAGGCGAGGAGAGAAAAGAACCGCCACAACCAGACCCCAGGGCGAGCGGGGAAGGATCGCTGCGACTGGGCAGGCGGCGGCGCGACGGGCTTGCCGTACGGGACCGACTGCGGGGCGGGGCGAGTCCCCGGGGCGTGCCGAACCTGCCGGGCGGACGCCTGTGCTGGTGTGGGCTGCGGTGCAAGTCGAGGCTTCGCGGTCGGCTGAGGTGCCTTTGGCGGAGGCGGCTTCGGTGCCGGCGCCGCGGGGCGGGAAGGCCGGGGAGCAGCGGCGGGGAGTTGCATCTGCTGCCCGCAATAGGGGCACGCGACCACCCGGCCGGCATGTTCGTCGGCGAACAGACAGCGCGTCGCGCAGCGGGGACAGGAGACGGTGATTGGCATGGATCGCTCCTCCAGCCCCGTTCGGCGGCGCCCGACGCGGTCAGTGCGGTAGGGTTCGTGCCCTTATTGGTTATACCTGCACCGCGCCACGGCTGCACAGGGAAACCCAGGCGCCGCCGGTCCCATCCCTGACACCACTTCCGACTGATCCTTGCGGCAGTGTCTGGCCAGGAGTAAGATCGGGGGCGACCGGCCGTGCCGTTCCGGAGCTGCG
>JADLBT010000163.1 GCA_020847555.1 Gemmataceae bacterium | reverse complement strand
GCCACCCGGGCGGGGGAGCCGGTCAGCTGCCGGTGGGTGAACCGCAGCACCCGGAACCCCCTGCCCTGCAGGTCCGCGTCGCGCGCGCGGTCGCGCTCGAAGGCCTCGCGACTGCGGTGGAACTCGAACCCGTCCACCTCCACGACCAGCCTCTGGGCGCGCCAGAGGAAGTCCACCTCGTAGGGCCCCACGCGGGCGTTGACCTGCGGCTTCGGAATGCGGTGGTGTCGGCAGAGGGAAAGGAACATCTTCTCCAGCTCGCTTCTGGTGAGGGCGATTTCCGAATCCACCGCCGCCCGCGAGATCAGTCCGAGGTCAATGGCCCTGCGGGTCGCGCGGTCGTGCAGCTCGCCCGGCAGGGTGGCGCGCAGGTCGGCGAGGGTCCTGGGGGGGTGGTGACGCGAACACCTTCATTGAGGGCCGTCTGCCCGGGGGTGAGGGTGCGGGATCGGTGGACGATCAGGCCCTTGCGCTGCCGCCGCCCGGCTCCGGTCGCAACGGTGACGTGGATCGGTCCCTTGGCGCGCGGCATCAGGCCCCACAGCTCCGCGGCGCTGCGATGGCTGAGGGCGGCCACCGGAGCCGCTGTCCTCGCGCTGGTGCCGGCGGGCGCGGCACCAGACGCGGCGCCGGGCACGGTGTCGGCGGGCGCGGTGCCGGTGGCGTTCGGATCGAGCGCCAACACGGCCGCCAGGCAGCGACCCTCGAAGGGGACGGCCGGGTGCCCGACGGCGTAGACGCCGCGATGGAGGCGGTGCAGCCCGCCGGCCGCCACACGCCGGCGAATCGAGTCCTCGCCGATCCCGATCCCCGCGAGCTGGGACGTCGTCACCACTCCGTGCTGCCGAGCGGCGACTCCGGCCAGCGATTGCTCGGATCTGGCGCCTTTCCCGTCCACGTGACGGGTAAGGCGCCAACCCCGGGCCCTCTCCCCCCTCTCCGAGCGCCGGCCCCGCCGGCACTACGAAGCGGGGATCCTGACAATGCGCGTGAAGCTCGCGACGTTGCCCTCCCCGTCCTCGGCGAGGGCCCTGACGACGACGCGCTGGCCGGCGAGGACGGAGCGGACCGGGAGCTTGAGGCTGCGCTTGCCGGGCGCGTAGCCCTTCGTGGCGCGCTCAGCCCAGGTGCCGTCGCCCGTCGTGAGGCGGGCGGAGACCGCGACGTACTCGCCGGCCCGCACCCTGACCTTGACCAGGTCGCGCCTGCCGCTGCCGTCGAAGCGGGCCCTGGCCAGCTCGGCGTCCACCGAGGTGTCCACCTGCTCTGACGGTCGCAGCTCGTAGAAGCCGCGGGTGGGGTTGGCGTTGATCGCGCGGCCGGGCGCGCAGGTGGCGCGGAAGGGCGCGAAGCGGGTGCTCGGGTGCCAGGCGGTGAAGCGGTAGACCCCGGCGGGGATGACCGGCCAGACGACGCCCCCGTCCACCGAGGAGAAGGTTCGGGTGGCGTCGGGGATCACCGACTCGTTGAAGTAGATCGGCTTCGGCAGCGCCGGGCTCGCCGCCGCGGTGGCGCCGGCGACGCCGTGGGCGCCGTAGGCGACGAAGTCCGGGAAGCTGACGTCGCGGACGTTCGCCGTGCTGAAGGTCGAGACCACGGCGCAGTTGACGAGCTCGTTGTTCTCGTCCCGCGGGGCGCCGCCGATCGCGGCCAGCAGGTTGTAGGCGCCCTCGGTCGGCATCTGGAAGTTGACGCCCCCCAGGTCCTTTCCCTGGCTGACGAAGGTCTGCAGGTAGATGCGGTGGTGGCCGGGAGCGTCGGCGTAGGGCGTGAACCTGGTGCCGCCGGGGATCGTCAGCGAGTAGCGCCCGTCGGGTCCGGAGCTGGCGCTGAGCCCGGGAAGCTCGGCGACGCGGACGGTCGCGCCCGCGATCGGGCCCTGGTTGTCGAAGGTGTAGACGGTGCCGCTGATCGTGATCGGCGGTACGGCCCGCTTCGGCCCCTTCTTGGCGGCCTCTGCGGAGGGCATGGACGCATCGGCCGGGGCCGCCGCGATGACGGCGAACGCCGTCGCCACGGCCAGGCTCGCCGTCGCCAGGACGGCCAACCGCGCTCGGGAGCGGGCGAAAAGCGGCATGCGCGGACGCTAGCGGAACGGGGTCCGGAACCGGCGCGCGCCTCTGCTCAAACGCGATGGCCGCTTCGGCGCAGTACAGCGTCACCGTGCGGGTCGAGCTCGACGCCCGCCAGGAGCCCCTGGGCAAGCTCACGGCCGCGATCGCCGAGGCCGGCGGGGCGCTGCAGAGCGTGGACCTGGTGCCCGGGGCGGGCGGCGAGGGCAAGCGGGTGCGCGAGTTCACCGTGGACGCCAACAGCCCCGAGCACTGGGAGCAGATCCTGCGCTCGATCGGCTCCACGCGCGGCGCGCGGGTGCTCGGCTTCACCGACCGCACCTTCGCCATGCACCGCAACGGCAAGATCGAGCAGCACAACAAGTACCCGCTGCAGACCCGCGATGACCTCTCGATGGCCTACACGCCGGGGGTCGCTCGCGTCTGCGAGTACATCGCCGCCGACCGCACCAAGGCCTTCGACTACACGATCAAGGCGAACACGGTCGCGGTCGTCTCCGACGGCTCCGCCGTGCTCGGCCTCGGCGACATCGGCCCCGAGGCGGCGATGCCGGTGATGGAGGGCAAGGCGATGCTGTT